>JAKLLP010000119.1 GCA_023150055.1 Gammaproteobacteria bacterium
CGCGGAACGTGGACTATCAGGGTCTTCTCGACAAACTCTCCAGGGACCCAATGGCAGCGGGTCTCGCGGGCGGATTGCTCTCAGGGCTTCTCGGCGGCACGCTCGGCTCCGGCAAGTCCTCGAAGCTGGTGAAGATGGGCGCGCTCGCCGCGGTGGGCGGCCTCGCCTACAAAGCCTGGCAGGATTACCAGAAAAAGCAGGCCGGCGCGCCGATTGCCGCTGCCGCAGCGTCCCCGCCGCTGTCGGCCGAGGGCACGGTGTTCCTGCCCCGCGCCGAAGATCACGCCGGGCGCGAGGCGCTGAGCCTGCGGATCCTGCAGGCCATGATCGCCGCCGCGAAAGCCGACGGGCACATTGATCCGGCAGAAAGCCAGCAGATCTTCGAGCGTATCGGCACCACCGAACTCACGGCCGAGGAAAAGGCATTCCTGCTCGATGAGATGGGCCGCCCGCTCAATATCGAGAAGGTGGTCGGCAATGTCGGTTCGCCCGAACTCGCCGCGGAGATCTACACGGCATCACGCCTGGTGATCGCCGAGGCATCGCCCGCGGAAACCGCTTACCTGCAGCTTGTCGCCGCACGGCTGGCCCTGCCCGCCGGCATGACCACCGAGATCGACCGGGTCGTGGCCGAGGCCCGCAAGTAACCGGGGATCCTCGCCCCCCTGCCCGAGCGCGTCATCGGGGCAAGCGCGCCGTTCTCAATCCCGCGGCTTGCTGAATACGTAGTCGCTCGCCTCCTGCGCCGTGTGGCAATCGAAGCAGGCGCTGGCGGCGTTGTTGCCGACGGCGCGTTCGGTCGTCGAGTTGCCCTTGAAGCCCTCGAAACCCCACCCGCCCGTGGCGGGCCAGCGCTTTGCATCCTTGACCATCACGCCGACGACCTTGCGCGCGCCTTCGGTGACGGCATTGCCGGCGCTCTCGGCCGCCAGCAGATCGAACACGATCACCGCGCCGTCTGGGAACCTGCCGGCCGCGTAACCAGCCAACGCCTCGTCGTTCGCATACAGATGATGGATGCCACCGAACGCTTCATGGAGCGCGTGACCCGGTTCGATGACCATCGACTTGACATGCCGCCAGTCGCGATAGCCCGCTGGGTAGTCGACCGCCGGCGGATCGGCAGCGAGCAGCGGTAACGCAACGAGCGATGCGAGTGCAGCGGAAAGCGCGCGCTTGAACATGGTTGCCTCCTCGGGGTGTGCGTGATGAAATCCTGCCAGCCAGGAATCTACCCCTCGGCTGCAGCCGCGAACAGCGGGCACTTTGCGGTAAGTGGCTTACTTTTCGGTGCATCTTCCTGATGGTGAGCAAGAAAAAGAAAGCATCGCGTGTCGCGGAGCCATCGGTGGCCGGCATGGTGGAGGACATTGTCGGCTGCAAATGGTCGATGACCGTGCTCGCGCTCGTCGCCGACGGCGTACATCGACCCGGGGCCATGGAGCGCGCGGTGGCGGGCCTGAGCGCGAAGGTGCTCAACGAACGGCTACGCAAACTCACGCGTTTCGGCATCCTGGAGAAACTCGCCTATGCGGAGACCCCACCGCGGGTTGAGTACCGCTTCACCGAATTCGGCCGCGAGTTCTCCAGCCTCATCGGCGAGGTGCGACGGTTGCAGGCGACACTCGACCGTGACACCAGGGCCTGAGACCAGCGGTGGTCGATATGCGCCGGGCGGGGCGTGACGCGTGCGAGCGAGGAGGACGACTGAGGTGGGGGATTCGATTGTTTGCAGGCAACCGGAGAGTCCAGGATGAAGCGCACCCCAGGCGACGTTGATCCTTCGACGAACGAAAAGCTGGCAGCAGAGCTTGGCGATTTCCGTACCCTCTGGTTCGGGGGGTTCAAGACCGGATACAAGACGAAGAGGAACCAGCGGCAGATCGAGGACTATCTGCGCAGCACCCTCAGACGCGATCACTGCGTCCTGGAGATCGGCTGCGGTGGTGGCCAATGGAGCCGGTTCATGGCGGAACTCGGAGTGCTGCGCAGGCTCTATTGCATCGACGCGCTGTCGGCGTTTCACAACAACTTCTGGCAATTCGTCGGCGAGGACAAGAGAGGTCTCGTAGAGTATCGCCAGGTCAGCGACTTTTCGCTTGCCTGCATACCCGACCGGAGCGTCGATTACGTCTTCAGCTACGACGTGTTCTGCCACATTTCGCTGTCGGGGCAGCGGGAATACCTGCAGAACCTGCGCCGGAAATGCGTGACCGGGGCACAGCTGCTGATCATGTACGCCGACCCGGCCAAGTACCTGCGTAGCGAGCCGGAGAACGTCGATTTCGTCAGGTCTTACCTGCCGGGGGGCGACTCCGTGTCCTACGGGTCGGTGGACGAACTGATCGGTGCCGCGCTCGCCGACTGTGACGGCGCCAGCTCGCCTGGCCGCTGGTACTGGGTAGGAATCGAGCGGTTCGTCGCGCTCGCGCAGGAGGCCGGCTACGAGGTCGTCGCCAGGGATCTCGATATCGACAAAACCAACCCGCTGACCCTGCTGCGTTTCACGTCCCGGTGAGTGCGCGCGCCAGTTCGTCGAGGTGATCCTGGCGCGTGCTGCCGTCGGCGAATATCACCTGGCCGACGAATTCCAGGCCGTGCCGCGGGCAGGGAATAGGCTTCACCTCCTCATCGTCGAAGCGAACGAACTCGCTGTGTATGACACCGTTCTCGCGGACTCGCGGGTACACCATCTCGTACAGAAACACCTGGTCGCAGTTCCGCTCCCGCATGCTGCCGTAGGAATCACCGTAATGCCGGTAAGTCCAGGTGTGTATGAGGTCCTTTATATCCGCGAGTACGCCGCCCCGGCAGCCCCACATGCCGGCCATGATGCGGCCGACGTGATTCGGGTGATCACGAATGACGTGGAAACCCCGCCCGGTGCGCAGCCAGTCCTCGACGGTTGCGCAGTCGCGGGCTGTCGGGCGCGAATCGGCGTCGCGCACGATCATCGCGTCGAGAGCTTGCTCTGCGGCGGGCAGGAAACGCCAGAACAGGCCGTCGAATGGACTCGTGCGCCTGTTGAGCACGACCTGCGCGCCGTGCCTCCTCAGGTCGCTGATCACCACGGCCGGTATTTCGTTGGACGCGTAGAAGCGGCAGGTCCAGCCCGGAAACACGACCGGGCAGCTGCGTGCATTCTCGATCGCGCCATGCAGGTAGATGGGGTCGGTGCCGAAAAGACTGAAGGAGATGATGCGTTCCAAGGAGCGTCGGATCCTGAAGCGGGTGATGTGGCGGAGCGGCCCTCACAGTGGAGCGTGCAGGACGGCGCCGGAATAATCGTAGCTGTGCAGTGAGTGGTCGACCAGCGTGGCGCGATCCGTGGATCCCTGCCAGCGGTGGACTACCGCGGTGGCCACGTTGGAGGAACCGCTGCCGATGAACCAGCCGCAGCGCGCCGCGGCGAGCACCTCGGCCTCGACCTCCACGCCGAGCCGCACCGGGCCCGCTATACGCTGATAGTGCAGGCCGATGTCCCCGGCAGCGCGCGTCGAGGCCGGCAGGATCAACCGCTCGCCGTAGCGCTCCAGCAAACGGGCACTGATGCTCGAATCGTCCGTCATCAGCAGCACGGACTCGGCGCCCCCGTCAGACAGCAGTCGCTCGACGTGGGTCAGGCAGGCGGCGCGCATTTCGATCATCGCCGGCTGCTCGAACCGCTTGTCCGTGCCGCGCAGGTGCATGGCGACGCATCGGGACGGATCGGGTACCGCCGCGAGGATGGCCTCGCTCAGGCGGATCGCCTCCTCGGCCGGACACGCGTACGAGGCCATCAGCCGCGCCAGCACTTCGTCGGGGGCCAGACCGCGCGACCAATGCCCCTCCGGAGCCCAGGGCAGCATCGCCACGACCGGGGTCGCGAAGTCGCTGATCACGACGGCCTCGCGCCGTCCCATCAACAGCAGGCCGTGCATTCTCCCGCCTTCCTCGGCGCCGCGATCGAACAGCGCGCCGTCGACCCGGCCCTGCCACCGCGGATGGAACACGTCGAGGCGGTCGTCCTTCGCAGCAGCGACCGGAATACCGGAGACCGGCCGGAAGAACCCTGGCCAGGAATTTTCGTCCTGCGGGTCGTGGAACAGGCAGCCCTGCCCCCAGTGCACCACGGGCATGCGTCCTGTGTACTCCGCCAGCAGGCAGGAGGTCAGGACATGGTAGACGTCGGACCAGAACCCGAAACCCCATGACTTGATGACCATGAGACGAGCGTCCGAGGGCCGCGGGATTCCGGGCCAGCTGCCGACCAGTTCACCGGCCCGCCGAGCGGCCTCGCGGGCACGGGCGAGGGCTGGCGCGCGCTGCAGCGCCAGCGCCGCCGCGCGCAGCGCGACATCAGGTCGATCCAGCCCGAGGGCCATCTCGGCGCGGATTGTGAGTGCCGCCGGTTCGCCGGGGTCGCTCTCGAGCGCCGCCCGCACCAGCACGTCGGCGGCGGCCAGGCGGCGACTTCTCCAGGCTGCCTCGGCTCGAGACGAGAGACTGATCGATACGGGGTCCTGCCGTTGCGCCGGGGGGTCCATCGGCGCCAAGCATAACCGCGCGAATGGCCGTCAGTAACCGTTCTGGAGCGAGTGCGGACGCCGCTGTCGAGGATCAGCGGGACTGCGACTCGACGTAGGCCGCGAAGTCCGCCGGCACGATGACCTCCTGCATGGTCTTGATCGTGTTCAGCATCGCCTTGGTCTCCTCCGGCGTCAGCATTTTCGACTGCTGGGCGAGCTTGCGTACCATGGTGAGCGGCGCCTGGGGCGCCTCGGCGTAGGCGGCCATCTTCCACTCGCCGTCCCTCTTCCGGAACACCGCGACGACGCGGTCGAAGCCCGAGAGGGCCTTCATGTTCTTCACCTTGATGTCGAAGCGGAGGAAGTAGGTGGCGAGGGCGAGATCCGGCGCGAGGTAGTGGGCCCGCACCCGACTGTACTCGTTGCGGATGCCATCGAGCACACCAGGCCGGGCGAAGTAGGCATCGATGAGCTTCCAGCCCTGCATGGGCGGATCGATCTCCTCGGCGATGTAGAACACGTCGGGGTCCTCGCGATCCCACAGCTCGAGGAGCGCCTTGTAGTCCTGCCGGTTGTAGGCGTCGGCGTAGCGGGCGAGGAAAGCGGTGATCTCGGCATCCAGCGCCGACTGGGGCCTGCCCTCCGCCGCCTTCACCAGGGCGGTGGGCATCTCCTGGGGCAGCATGTCGTCCTCGGCAGGGCTGGTGATGGCGCAGCCCGCGAGCAGCGCGAGCAGTGCGAGCAAAACGGGCGTCAGACGGAGACTCATGGATGCGCTCCTGTTATTGGCATCGAGATCTTCTGCTGCTCCCGCTGCTTGCGCCAGACCTCTGCCTGCGGCTGACTCGCCTTCTCGCAGACCTTGCCCCCATCGTCGCGGACGCACTAACGTCCGGCAGCCGACGCCCGCTTGCCGCCCAATGCCGCCTGGCGCAGTTGCCATGCCGTCGAGGCAAGACCGGCCAGCGCGCCGAGCCTGCGCATCGGCAGGTGGCGTGCGAGCACGACCAGCGCCGTGACTGCGAGGCCGACGGCCACCGGGTTTGCAGCCCAGCGGCGCAGGGTGGCGAGGCCGCGGTCGACGGTCGCGACCGGCGCGGTCAGCATCGCGAGTTCCGTGGCGAGCTGCTCGCGCTCGCGTGTCGAGCGCTCGATCAGGCCCAGGCGGCGCTCGTGCAGCGAATTTCCGGCCACCGTCAGCGCTGCCCACGCAGTTTGTCGATGTCGCGAGCGAGTTCGCTCAGCGTCCCCTCGAGAGGATGTGCCTGGCGGCGCAAGCGCCAGGCGAGCACCAGGCCGGCGATGGCCGCGATCGCGATGAAGCCCGCCGTCACGAGCCCGGCAGCCAGCACGCGGTGGCTGTCCCAGTACACGATGATGAGGGTGATCCCGGCCATGACCAACGCGACGACTGCCGCAAGTACGGCCACCACCGCCAGGAGCAGCAGGCCGGCCAGGCGACGCAGATCGAGCTGCAGCTCGACGCTCAGCAACTCCAGGCGGGTGCGGCCGAGATCGAGCAGCGACGCCAGCGCGTGGCGAGCCGAGTTCAGCAACTGGCTCAGCGAGGCCTTGACCGGCGCCCCAGCGCCCTCGTCCATGGACGGGTCGACCCGCTAGCGCCGGCTGATCAGCAGGCCGACCACCAGCCCGATGCCTGCCGCGATGCCGGCGGCCTGCCAGGGATTGCTGTGCACGAACTCGTCGGCATTGCTCGCCACTTTCCGCCCTTCCCGCAGGGCCTGCTGCTCGGCTGCAGCGAGCCGGGCCCGCGCCTTGTCGAGGGATTCCCTGGCCTGCTGGCGCACGCCGTGGATTTTTTCCCCGGTCTGCGCCGCGGTTGCCTCCACCAGCGCCTCGGCGTCGCGAACCAGCACACGCAGGTCCTCGACGAGCTTGTCGGTGGTTACGGTGTTCTCGGTCATGCTCAGCTCCTTTTCATTATTGCGCACTTATTGTATAGATACCAGGCCCCGTCTCCGGCACTTTCCGGCACCACTTGGCGGCGCATTGTGCGCCAGGCGTTGCGTTTTGCCGACTGCCGTCGTCGTGCCGCTTGCGAACGAAAATCCACCGGGCGTGGCGCGACGAAAACCCCTGCATACAAGGCTGGGTGACTCGTCATGCAGGATCTCGCTCCACACTCGCCGGTTCGGGCGCGCTCGCAAGTCCCGCGCCCCACGGCGCTCGAACCCCACGT
>JAKLLP010000011.1:0-15552 GCA_023150055.1 Gammaproteobacteria bacterium
AGTTGAAGACCTCGCCGTTATAGACGATGACGAATCGCTCCGCCGCCGAAACCATCGGCTGCGCCCCGCCGGGCGACAGGTCGATGATCGACAGGCGGCGCATGCCGAGAATGAGGCCCTGCTCCGTGTAGAGGCCCTCGTCGTCGGGCCCGCGATGCCGGGTGACCGCGCCCATGCGCGCAGCCCATGCCGGGTCGATGGCGCCACCGGGCTCGAGCGCGAGAACGCCGTGGATGCCGCACATGCAGGGTCGAGCCGCGGGCCGGGCCTCGGGGCCTAGGCCGCGAGCACCTCGCGGTTGAAGGACTCGTAGATCAGCAGCGACCAGAGCACCGGGCTGTGATCGCGCAGACCGGACTGGTGCTGCGACACCAGCGTTGCGATCGCGTCCATGGCGAAGACGCCCGTGTCGGGCAGCGAGCCACCGAGCAGGCGCGTGCGCAGGGTCTCGCGCAGCTCCTCGCGGAACCACCGGGCGATCGGCACGGAGAAGCCCATCTTCGGCCGGTAGATGACCTCGCGCGGGACGCGCTCGGCGACCGCTTTCTTCAGCACGTACTTGCCCTCGCCGGCATGCATCTTCAGCTGCGAAGGCAGGGTCGCCGCCCACTCGACGAACTCGTGGTCGAGCATGGGCACGCGCACCTCCAGGCTGTTCGCCATGCTCGCCCGGTCCACCTTGGTGAGAATATCGCCGACGAGATAGGTCTTGATGTCGATGTACTGGATCTGCGACAGCCGGTCGACGCCGTCGAGTTCGCGCTCATGGCGCCTGAAGATGTCGAGCGCGCTGTAGCCCTGCAGATCGGCATGCTGGCGGGCGCTGAAGAGTTCCCGGCGCATCTGCGGGGTGGTGATCGCGACGCTGTCGAAGTACGCCTCGGTGCTCGCCCGCGAGAGCGCATCGAAGGTGGTCTTGGCGCGGAAGATGCGCGGCGCCCAGTCGGCCTTCGGGTACACCCGGGCGAGCAACCCGAACAGCGGCCGGCGCAGCGCGTAGGGCAGGAGCCCGCGGATGCGCTCCTCGTTCATGTGCCAGCGGTGACGCCGGTAACCGGCGAACACCTCGTCGCCCCCGTCGCCGGAGAGGGCCACCTTGACGCGCTTTCGCGCCAGCTCGCAGACCCGGTAGGTGGGCAGCGCCGAGCTGTCGGCAAAGGGCTCGTCGTAGATGCCGGCGAGGCGGTCCACCAGCGCAAAGTCGTTCGGATCGACGGTCTCCACGAAGTGCTCGGTGCCGAGCGCCTCGGCGACGCGCGCGGCAAACCGCGACTCGTCGAAGGCCCGGTCGCCGAAGGAGATCGAGCAGGTGTTCACCGGCCGCGACGAGGAACGCGCCATCATGGCGACGACGCCGCTCGAATCCACGCCGCCGGAGAGAAAGGCGCCGACCGGCACATCGGCGATCATGCGGATGCGCACCGCCTCCTCCAGCCGCTCCAGCAGGTCGCCGACGACTGCCTCCTCGGCCGCCGGCTTGACGTGCCGGAAGCTGACATCCCAGTAGGTCTGCGGCGCCGGCAGCGCTGCCCCCCGCGACGCGACCAGCGTGGTCGCCGGCGGGAGCTTGCGCACGCCGGCGAGGATGCAGCGCGGGTCGACCACGTAGCCGAGCGAGAAATACTCCTCGACCGCCTGCGGATCGACCTCGCGTGAGACCGCCCCGTGGCGCAGCAGCGACTTGAGCTCGGAGGCGAAGATCAGTGAGCCGCCCGGCAGCTCCGCATAGAACAGGGGTTTCTTGCCGAGGCGGTCGCGGGCGAGGAAAAGCTCGCGCCGGTTGCGGTCCCACAGGGCGAAGGCGAACATGCCGCGGAAACGGCGCACGCAGTCGCGGCCCCATTGCTCCCAGGCATGGACGATCACCTCCGTGTCGCTGCGGGTGCGGAAACCGTGGCCGGCCCGCTCGAGCTCGGCGCGCAGCTCCTGGAAGTTGTAGATCTCGCCGTTGAACACGACCACCACCGAGTGGTCCTCGTTGTACAGCGGCTGCTTGCCGGTGGACAGGTCGATGATCGACAGCCTGCGGTGGCCGAGACCGACGCCAGGCTCGACATGAAACCCCTCGTCGTCGGGCCCGCGGTGACTCTGCACGTCGTTCATGGCGCGTAATGCGCCTTCGTCCACTGGGCGTGCCTCGCGCAGATCGACGATGCCGACGATACCGCACATGGCTCAGGCCGCTGCGCCGCGAGCGCCCGCCGCGGCGACGCTGTCGCGGTAAAGGCGCCGGTAGCGTTCCACCATGACGTCCAGGCTGAACTCGCGCACTGCCCGCTCCCGCGCCGCGCGGCCGTGTCGGGCCGCTTCCTCGGGATGTTGCAGGTAGTGGCGGAGCCGCGCCGCGAGCGCCGCGTCATCGCCCGGTGGCACGAGGTAGCCGGTCTCGCCCTCGACGATGAGCTCGGCGTTGCCGCCCACCGTCGTGGCGATGACGGGCAGGCCGCAGGCCATGGCCTCCAGGATCGTGTTCGAGATGCCCTCGGCGAGCGAGGGCAGCACGAACACGCTGAAGCGCTGCATGATCGAGGCGACGTCGTCGCTGGCGCCGGGCAGCTCGCAGCACTCGCCGAGGCCGGCCTCCCGCAGGTAGCCGAGAAGCCTCTCGCGCTCGGAGCCCGCCCCGGCGATGACAAGGCGGGCCGCCTCGGCCTTGTCCGTCGCCAACCTGGCAAAGGCGCGGGCGAGCGTCAGGTAGTCCTTGACGGGCTCGACGCGGCCGACCGAGCCCACCACGAACGGTGTCTGCGGCAGGCCCTCCGGCGCAGGAGTGAAACGCGCGGTATCGACGCCGTTGCAGATCCGCGTCACCCGCGCGGGATCCACGCCGATCGTGTCCACGAGATAGGACTCGATGTGCCGGGACAGCGCCACGTAGCGTGTGACCACCCGCCGGAATGCGCGGCGCAGCGCCCGGTAGCCCGGCCGCGTGCCGTGCAGGTCGATCATGTCCCAGCCATGCTCGCCGTGGATGCGCACCGGCACCCGCGCGGCGAACCCGGCGAGCTGCGACTCGAGGCACGGCAGGTTCCGGGTATGCAGGACGTCGTAGTGGCCTTCGCGCAGCATTTTCCAGATCCGTACCAGGTAGGCCGGGCTGTTGCCCGGCGGCTTGTGCAGTTCGTGAACCGGCACATCTTCCGGCAAACGGCGCCGGAAATCTGTCGAATTCGTCAGCGAAATCACCGTGTGCGCGAACTCCGCGCGCGGCAGCCGGTTGATGAGGTTGACCAGCCCGTTTTCCAGGCCGCCGTAGTCGAGCCGGAAAATGACGTGTGCGATGCTGATCCTGCGCTTCATTTCGAGTCGCCGCCCGGCTGCCGGTCCGATGGGCATCAGATGACCGGCGCGAAGACCTCGCGCATCGGCGCCCAGCGGAAATCGCCCGACAGCCGCCGCAGCTTGCCTTCGAAAGCGGCCAGGTTCACGTAGTGGCGAAACCGCGTGCGCAAGTCGATGCCTGCGACGCGGGGTTGCTCGGGATCGACCTCCCAGGGATGAAAATAGAACACCAGCGGCCGGCCCTCGCCGCGCGCGACGCGGCCGAGCGCCGCGCGGCTCCACCAGTAGGGCAGCAGGCGGAAATAGCCGCCGCCCCCGCAGGGCAGGCGCATGGAACCGAGTTCCACGGTCGTCACCGGGATCTCGGGCAACGCATGGCCGCCGAAGCGGAAAGCGAAGCGCGGCGCGGCGCGCATGCCGTAATGATCATGCCGGACCGGGTTGATGCTGGAACTGTAGCGATAACCCGCCTCGCCCAGTTCGTCGAGCGCCCACAGGCACTCGTCGGTCAGCGAGAAGCTGGCCGCGCGATAACCGATCACCGCCTGGCCGGACAGGTCCTCCAGCAGCGCCTTCGTGCGCCTGACGTCATCGCGAAACTCCGCAACCGACTGCTCGTGGACGCGCACATGGCGATAACCGTGACTGGCGATCTCGTGCCCGGCCGCCGCGACGTCCCGCACCAGCCCCGGCAGGCGCTCGGCGACCCAGCCGAGCCAGAAGAACGTGGCGCGCGCCCGGGCGGCGGCAAACACCTCGAGGATGAGGCGGACATTGCGCTCGACGCGCAGCGGGTGCTCGTCCCAGCGGGCGGGGTCTATGAACGGTCGGAAAGCCGAGACCTGGAAATAGTCCTCGACATCGACCGACATGCCATTGAGTCCGGCCGGGGAGTCGCCGGCCGGTATTTCCACGAACATCGGTTCATCGGCGGTCACGCTCTCAGAACGTGCGAACGAGCTCGACACTGGCCCAGTACTCGTCGTAATCGCCGCCGGGATCGTCCTTGCGGTCCCGGGTGCTCCAGCCGGTGCCGAACAGCGCGCGGGTGCGCAGGCCGAGTTCACGATCGAGGCCGAGCCGCAGGAAGAACAGGTCATCGTCGTAGCCCGGCACCGTGTTGTCGATCGTGTTGTTGTACTCGCGGTTCTCCCAGCTGGCGTTCACGCCCATGGTCGTGCGCTCGCCGAGGTCCCAGCCGAGCTCGGCGAAGGCGCCGTAAATTCTCTCGTCGTCGAGGAACACCTCGAGTGTGGGATCCCGGTCGAAGGCCCTGACGTCTTCGCGGCGCTCCCAGAACACCCCCGCGCTCGCCCTGCTGCGGTAGAGCGCACGGGAGATGGCCGCGTCAGCGCGCTTGTAGAGGTACAGCGCCGGAGCCCCGGCCCGATCGAGGCTCGATGCGGGCGGCGGCGGCGCGGCGCCCTCTGCAGGAGGCGCCGTCGGCAGTTCCCGGTAGTTGGTCAGGTCGCTCGTGGTCGGGGTTTCCTGATAGGACAGCCGGTAGTTGATGTCCTCGTCGATGTACTCGGCGGCCAGGCGCCAGGTCGTGCCGAAATAGCGATGGCCGACGGCCGCCTCGAAACGCGCGAAATCGGTCCCCATGGCGACGCCGGTCTCCCAGCGGCCTTCGTCGAGCGAGTCGTCGTTCACGTCTTCGAAATCACTGTCGAGACCGGCCAGCGCGAACACCTGCCAGGCAGGGGTCGTCTGGTAGCCGAGCCTGAGCCAGGTCGACTGCTGCACGAGTTCGCCCGAGGTCTCGTAGTCCACGCTCTGGTATTCGTAGGCCACCTCGTAACGCAGCGGCCGCGGAGACTCCTCCAGCGAGCGCAGGTAGAAGGCCCCGTCGATGGTATCGATGTCCTGGATGTCGAAGTCCACCGACGGCGTCGCCTCGTCGGTGCGCGGGCTGTCGTCATAGAGCACCTGGCCGATCCTCATGTGGCCGACGGCCACGGAGTTGCTGAACAGCTCCTTGTTCCACTCCGGACCGGCATACCAGGTCACGGCGTCCGTGCGGTTGCCGGTGACCGGGATGTTGCTCGAACTGATGGGCAGCTCGGGCGAGACGCTCACCTGGGAGATCCCGCCCCGGGCGCCGAACTGCAGCTCCTCACCGATCAGGTCGGCAAGGAGATCGCCGTCGAGCTGGTGATAGACCTCGTTGCGGTCCGATTCATCGGCGTAGAACAGTGACTCGAGCTCGTAGTCGACTTCCGCCCGGACACGGGTACCTTCCAGCAGGACGTTGACGCCGGGCGCGAGGCGCGTGACCCAGTCGCTCTCCTCCTCGCCATCGGGGGCGAGATTGACGTTGCTGGTGTAGATCTGGCCCACACTGACCCTGGGCTCGATTTCCAGTGCCGTGGCTGCCGATGAGCCGAGCAGCAGTACCGCCAGCACCCACGTGATTCCGCCCCTGCATGGTTTCACGCCGCGCTCCTATTCCTGGCTGTACGGGTAATAGTAGTCCTTGTAGCGCGCGTGGCCCGAGGCCGGCGCCTTGTTGAGTACCAGGCTCACCGTGACAGCGGTGCCCTTGAGCAACTGCAGGACCTGGCTGACGTCGCTCACCGTGGAGCGGCCCGCCTCCACCACCACCAGAGCATGGTTGGCCTGGTCCGCCATCACCCTGCCCTCGCTGCTCAGGAGCAGCGGCGGGCAGTCGAGCAACACGACGGTGTTCGGATCCTCGATCGACTTGAGGATCTGCGTCATGCGCTGGCCGGCCAGCAGCTCGGTCGCGTCATGGCGCGGACGGCCGGCGGGTATCACGTACAGTGATTCCACGTCGGTTGCCATGGTCACGTCGGACATCTGCATGGCCGGATCGGCAAGCAGGTCGAGCAACCCCGGGCTGCTCTCCAGTTGCAGGCGCATGGTCAGCGTGCGGCGCGCGGTGTCGGTGTCGATCAACACGACCCGGGTCATCTGCTCGCTCGCCATGCTCGCCGCCAGGTTGAGCGCGACGAACGACTTGCCGGCATGCGGAAGGTCGCTGGTCAGCATGACGATGTTGCCGGCCCTGGGGGCGCTGCGGGAGAGACCGAACACGCGCGCCAGCACGGGGCGCTTGAGGAAGCGGAAATCCCGCGCGAGGATCGGCGAGTTCTCGATCATCGCGAGATGGCGCAGCGCCACGGGCGTGCGCTCGGCAACCGGCAGCCGCGAGGGCGCGGACTTCGGCAGGGCCGGCACCACGGTGGCGCCCTCCGGCCGGCGTTCCGGCTGGGAGCGCCCCATGGCCTTCTCGACGATGCTGCTCATAAGCCTGCTGCTCCCACCGCCGCGCTCATCGCGTTCGCCTGCAGCGCCAGCCAGGAAACCAGCAGGACCGCGTACGCCGCGAAAAGCCCGGCCACCGAGCCGGCGAGCAGCAGCGAGTTGCGGCGCATGACTGCCTGCTCGACCGGGTCCCGCACGATCCGCACGGCGCCGAGCACCGGCACCCCGAACCGGCGCTCGAGATCACGGCCGGTGAAAAATACCGGCCTGACGAGATTCAGGCCGAAGGCGAGTGCGGCACCTGCCGCAAGCGCCATCAACAACACCGCCGTGCTCAGCAACCCCCGTGGCGGACCCACGGGCACCGGGGGCAGGGTCGGCGGGTCGATCACGCGGAACGTCGTCTCGCTGCGGCTCTCCTCGGCGGCATCGGAGATACGCGCCGATTCGACGCGCGAGAGCAACTCCTCGTACTGCTTGCGGGTGAAGTCGTAGTCGCGGGTGAGCCGCTTCAGTTCGGCCTCGATCGCCGGCACGGTATCGACCTTGCGCCGCAGCCCGGCCACCACGGCGGCCTGCTCCGAGCGCTGGGTTTCGAGCTGGGCGATCATCACGTCCGTCTGCGAGAGCTGCATCTTCATCTGCTGGTACACCGGGTTGAGGTCGAGCGGCGAATAGGCGCGCGCCCGCCCCGCCTGGCTGGCCGCACTCTCGGCCTGCCGGGCCCGCAGGTCCTCGATGGTCTTGGTGATGGCGACGATATCCGGATGCGTGTCGGTGTATTTGAGGCGCAGCTCCGCGAGCTGGGCCTCGAACTGGGCGATCTGCCGGCTCTCCTGCGAATCGCCGAGGGGCGTGCCGTCGGTGGAGGGTACCAGGCCGAACACTGGCTCCTCGCCCTCGAGCTGGCGCTGCAGCTCGGCGCGGCGGTTCTTCGCGACCCGCAGCTTGGACGAGATGTCCTGCAGCTTGTTATCGGCTTCCTGCAGGCGGGCGAAATAGTCCACGCCATCGTCCGGCATCAGTCCGACGTTTTTCTGCTTGAACTCGGCCAGTTTCTCCTCGGCCTCGTTGAGCCGGCGGGCGTAGTCGCTGCGCTGCTCGTCGAGAAAGCTCTTCGCGGCCGCCGCGTCCGTGACGCCCTTGCCCTGCGCGCCGCTGATGAAGGAATTCAGCAGCGCGCTGACCACCGTCAGGGCCTTCTGGCCGTCGGTGTTCTGGTAGGTGACCTTCACCACGTCACCGCTCTCCCAGTCGAGTTCGATGCTGCGGCGCAAGTGGTCGAGCAGCGCCTCCGTGGTCGGGCCCTCGCCGTCCGGGCTGCGCAGACCCGCGTCGTCGATCAGCCGCTCCAGGTTCGGCCGGCTCATCACCACGCGCGTCATCATGTTGGCCGTGCCGAGTGCATTGGTGTTCACCGCGAGACCCTGCAGCAACGGCCGCAGGGTACTCTCCGTGTCGAGGTAAACGCGCGCCGAGGCGCGATACACGTCGGGCTGCAGGAACACGACGGCCCAACCGACGACACAGAGCCCCCAGGCCAGGGCTACCGCCGGCCAGCGGAAACGCCAACAGCCCCAGAGCAGGCCGCGCAGATAGTCGATTAGTTCGGCCGGATCGAGACCGCCCTGAGTGCCGTTGCTTGCCATGGCGTGTTGCAGTACCTCGGGTTTAGAGCCGCGATTCCGGGATGAACAGCACGTCGCCCGGCATCATCTCCAGGTTCTGATCGATCCGGCCCTCGTTGAGCAGATCAGCCAGTCGCACGTTGATCTCCGTCTGACGGCCGCCCTCGAGGCGGCGGATGATCTTGGCGCGGTTGCCGGCCGCCCCCGGGGCGAGCCCGCCGACGTCGATCATCACGTCGAGCAGCGTCATGCTGCGCCGATAGGCAAGCGCGCGCGGTTGCGCCGCCTTGCCGACCACCCGGATCTGTTCACCGAAGGCACCGACGAACTCCCGCACGATGACGTTCACCTGCGGCGTCTTCACGTAGTTGGCGAGCGCGGCCTCCATGTCGCGGGCAAGCTGCGTCGGCGTCTTGCCGACCGCCGGCATGTCCTCGACGAGCGGGGTCGAGATCCGTCCGTCCGGGCGGACCGGGATACTCACCGAGAGCTCGGGATTGCGCCAGACGAAGATATCGAGCTGGTCGCCCGGCCCGATGAGGTACTGCGCTGGCGCCGGATTCTCTACCGGGGCCGGCATCTCGGCCGTCTTGCAACCCGCGACCAGGGCGGCGGCTGTCATCGTGAGCGCGAGACTCAAACGCCTGAACATATTTGTTTCCATAATTCCCCCAAACGGATGTTTCCAAGCGCCCGGAAACCCACGGCCCGCGACCAGTTGATTTGGCGGGCATTTTCCGGAAATACGTCGAATTTGCAGTGACCAGCATCCCATTTCGGCGCCGGACTACACCTTGTTTAGTGTAATGGTTCCGCCGCCCTGCCGCTGCCTGGTGTCGGCAGGGCACGCCCCGGCGCCCGAGCCGGTCAGGCGCCGGATACTGCGCCGCGGTCGCCTGCGGGAACCCGGCCGGGCGCGGGTTTGGCCGCCCATGACCGCCCGGAGGCGCGAGGTCTCCGCCCAAAGCGGGTATCGATCGACGAGGGCGGGAGCGACGGCGCAGACCTCCCGCCGCAAGGGCGTTCAGGGTGGCTAGTCAGGAGCGCCACGCTAGCGGGGCGCCAAGTCACACTCGCCACCGCCGGCCAGGAATCCCGACGTCTTGTGCTTGCCGTCGCAGAAGGGCTTGTTGGCCGAGGCGCCGCAGCGGCAGAAGGCAATGCGGCCGTTGTTCTTGGTCGGGCCGGCCTCGCCGGTATAGGTCCACGGGCCCTCCGTGTCGATGAGCAGGGGTCCATTGGGCACGACGGTGATCTTCATGGTTCGTCTCTCCCGATTAGTAAACGACAGGGGCCTCGCTGTCGCGAAGCTTCATGAATGTCGCGCCGGCCGGGCAGAGCGTGGTGAACTGCCGCGAGGCCTGCACCGTCGGCGGCGCGCGCTCGCGCATCTCGGTCACGAAGCCGAGCCCGGCGAAAAAATCGGCCGCCGTCGTGGTGAGCAGGTAGACCCGGCTCATCCCGAGACGAGCGGCGAAGCGCAGCAGGTGCCGCGTCATCCGCCGGCCCCACCCGCGATCGCGATGCGCGGGGGCGATGACCACCGAGCGCAGCAGGCATGCCGCACCGAGCGGCTCGAGCGCCCCGGCGGCGACGACGCGGCCCGCATGGACACCGACCCAGAGCGTGGCGAGATGCACACCGATGTCCCCATCCGGCAAGCCCTCAGCCGCGAGCAGGGCGCGGACGGCGGCGAGATCGGCGTATTGCGCCGGACGGATCGTCACTCGATGGCGCTCGCCGAGCGGGCGCGCTCGCGCAGCACGAACTTCTGGATCTTGCCCGTGGAAGTCTTGGGCAGCTCGCCGAACTCCACGTTTTTCGGCACCTTGAAGCCGGCGAGCACGACGCGGCAGTGCGCGATCAGCTCCGCCTCGGTCGCCGCCACGCCGGGCTTCAGCTCCACGTAGGCCCGCGGGCTCTCGCCCCATCGCGGGTCTGGCTGGGCGACGACCGCGGCGATGAGGACCGCCGGGTGACGGCAGAGCGCATCCTCGACCTCCAGCGAGCTGATGTTCTCGCCGCCCGAGATGATGACGTCCTTGGAGCGGTCGCGGATCTTCACGTAGCCGTCGGGCTGCATCACCGCGAGATCGCCGGAATGAAACCAGCCGCCGGCAAACGCCGCGGCAGTCGCCGCGGGATTCTTGAGATAACCCTTCATGGTCATGTTGCCCCGGAACATGATTTCCCCGAGCGTCGCGCCATCCCGCGGTACGGGAGCGAGGGTCTGCGGATCCATGACCGCGACGTCTTCCTCCAGCGTATAGGGCACGCCCTGGCGGCCGTTGCACTCGACCCGGCCGGCGAGATCGAGCGCCTGCCAGTCGGCCTGCTTCACGCAGATCGCGGCCGGCCCGTAGACCTCGGTGAGACCATAAACGTGGGCGAGATCGAAGCCCATGCGCTCCATGCCCTCGATCATCGCGGCCGGGGGCGCTGCCGCCGCGACCATGGCCGAGACGCGGTGGCTGATGCCCGCCTTCAGCTCCGCCGGGGCGTTGATGAGCATGGTGTGCACGATCGGTGCGCCCGTGTAGTGCGTCACCCGGTGCCGGCGGATGGCCTCGAATATCGCGCCGGCCTCGACCCGGCGCAGGCACACGTTGGTGCCACCGAGGGCCGCCACCGCCCAGGGAAAGCACCAGCCGTTGCAATGAAACATCGGCAGCGTCCAGAGGTAGACCGCGTGGTGGGGCATTTCCCAGTCGACGATGTTCGACAGCGAGGCGAGATGCGCGCCGCGATGGTGACAAACCACGCCCTTCGGATTCCCGGTCGTCCCGGAGGTGTAGTTGAGCGCGATCGCCTCCCACTCGTCGGCGGGGTAACGCCACTGGAAGTCCGGGTCGCCGCCGGCGAGGAAGACCTCGTAGTCCACCTCCCCCAGGCGCTCCCCGCCCGGCCCGAGCGGGTCGTCGACATCGATCACCAGCAGGCGGTGCCCGAGCTGCGCGAGCGCGCCGTCGACGGTCGGGGAGAACTCCGTGTCGGTGATCAGCACCCGCGCCTCGCCGTGCTGGAGCATGAAGGCGATGGTGTCCGCGTCGAGCCGTGTGTTCAGGGCGTTGAGGACCGCGCCGGTCATCGCCACCCCGAAGTGCGCCTCCACCATCTCCGGGGTGTTGGCGAGCATCACCGCCACCGTATCCCCGGGGCCGACGCCACGGCGCGCGAGCGCCCCGGCGAGCCGGCGGCAGCGCGCGTAGGTTTCCGCCCAGCTGTAGCGGCGTTCGCCGTGAATTACGGCCAGGTGTTCCGGCCAGACGCGGGCCGTGCGGGCAATGAAGGACAACGGGGTCAGCGGGACGTAGTTCGCCGCGTTGCGTTCAAGGCCCTGCTCGTAAATGCCTGCCATGACGGTGACGGTCCGGGAAACGGCTGCCGGTGGTAGTTAATGCTAGCACCGGCGATTCGCGCCGCGTTATGTCATAGGCGGTTTTTACTGCTTGGGTTTGCCGGGCAGTCGGCGTTATATTTCCCATGCTGGTGCGAGAATAAAAACAACCATAACGACAAGAAGACTGCCGCCATGTCCCCCGATCACGAACGAAAAGAATCCGCTGTAACGTTCGAGCCCGAACTCGAGGCGACGGACGGAGGCTGGGATCCGTACATCACCGCGCTGCTGACCGGCAAACCCGATGGAACGCTTGCGACCGCGCACGACGACGAGGACGAAGCCCGGCCGGTAATGAGCTTCAGCCGCCTGCAGCGAAAATCCTCCCGCAGCCGCTAGCAGCTGCGGGAGCCGCGCGGCTCAATCCTCTGCGTTGCCGATGAACCGGTAGACGAGCGCACCGAGGACGCCGCCGACAGGTGGAGCCACCCAGAAGAGCCAGAGCTGCGCAGTCGCCCAGCCGCCGACGTAGAGCGCCACACCGGTACTGCGCGCAGGATTGACCGAGGTATTCGTCACCGGAATGCTGATCAGGTGAATCAGCGTCAAGCCCAGGCCAATCGCAATCGGTGCAAAACCGGCCGGTGCGCGCTCGTCCGTGGCACCCAGGATGATGACCACGAACATCATCGTCATCACGATCTCGGTGATCAGCGCGGCTTGCAGCGAGTAGCCGCCCGGTGAGTGCTCGCCGTAGCCGTTCGAGGCAAATCCGCCGGCCACATCGAAGCCCGCTTTACCGGTCGCGATGAGGTAAAGGACTCCTCCCGCCACGATTCCGCCGAGCACCTGGGCCACGATATAGGGCAAGAGCTCTTTCGCCGGGAACCGCCCGCCGGCCCAGAGCCCCACGGAAACCGCGGGATTCAGGTGACAGCCGGAAATATGCCCGATGGCGTAGGCCATGGTCAGCACCGTCAGACCGAAGGCCAATGAAACCCCCAGCAGGCCTATGCCCACATCGGGAAACGCCGCCGCGAGCACTGCGCTCCCGCAACCGCCGAGAACCAGCCAGAACGTACCCACGAATTCCGCCGCGTACTTCTTCATGGTCTTGATCCTTTCGTTGGAGGACTGTCAGCCAGGCAAAACAAGGATTTCTTCGTCCCGATACAAAATCGAGCCGGATCCGCATCGATGCTCTATCAAAGACATGCTCACCAGAGCTCGGGCCTGTCCAGCGAGCGCGCGCACCGCAACCGGCCACTGACCCGATCGAGCTCGACCCCTTGCAGTGCCTGCGCCATCCAGGCCTCCGGGTACGGGAGATCATAGGGCGCACGAACCCCGTGGCCAGCGCTGAACCCATGTCGCTCGTAGTAGCGCGGATCGCCCAGTACGAACACCAGGTTGGCGCCACCCCTGCGGAGCACATCGAGCCCGCTGGCGATCAGCTCCCGCCCGACACCCCTGCGCTGCCGCCCCCTCGCCACGGCCAGCGGCGCCAGTATGGACGCGGTCACGTCCTTCGCGCCATCGACCTGTACGGAGCTGAAGATGATGCTGCCGATCACCTTGCCGTCCTCCTCCGCGACCAGGGCCAGCTGCGGCCTGGCTGATTCATCGGCGAGCAACGCGAGGGCCAACTCGGCGACGGTAGGGCCCTCTGCACCAAATGCGTCCAGATGAACGTCTGCAATGGACGGATAATCCGCCGGGCAGGCTTCCCGAATCTGCAGCATGAGCCCAAGGATATCCGGGAAAGGTGTGCCGGGTACGGCCCCTCGCCCCTGCGGGGCGCCTGCGGCGTCCAAATTTGCTCCGCAAATTTGTCGAACCCGGCGCGGCGGGTGTCACCCGATCGAAAAGCTGACGGCGTTCCGCGACGACCTTTAGCGCTGCGCCCGAAGTGGCATTTTGGGCCCTTGGCGCGCCCGACAGGATTCGAACCTGTGACCTTCGGCTCCGGAGGCCGACGCTCTATCCAGCTGAGCTACGGGCGCTTGACGATAAGTTGCTATATCCCATTCCCCGGTGCGACGCCGGTCGTTGCTCACCCAGCTGAGCTACGGGCGCCTTGGCGAGGCGAAGGGCGGCTGCTGTCCGGAAGGGGGCCGAATGATAACGCCCGGGCTCGGGCGCCGTCCACGCGCCGCCCCCCGGACTGCTTGCGGTGCAGGGCCGGGCGGGGCCATGCTTGCTGCATGGCCGGGCCGCTTTTCCCCCACGATGTCTTCCTCGACGTCTTCGACCATGCGCCGGTGCGCAACCTGCAGCCGGGCGAGGTATTGATCGCCGCGGGCTCGCCGGCGGACCACGTCTACAACACCCTGAGCGGCATGCTGATGCTGACCCGCACCGGCCGCGACGGCCGCCGCCAGGTCCTGAGCTTTCTGTTCCGCGACAACTTCGTCGGGCTGACCTCCACCGACCACTACTTCTTCACCGTCGAGGCGGTGACCCCCGCGCGGGTGGCCTGCTGCACCCGCCAGGCGTTCAACGCCCGGCTGGAACGCGACCCGGCGGCCGAGCGGGCATTCCACAACATGATGTACCGCGTGCTCGAGGACATGCTGGATGCGGTCTACAGCCTCGGGCAGCGCTCGGCGGCCGAGCGGCTGGCCGTGTTTCTGCTCTACCTGCGGCACTGGCACCGGCTCGCCGACGAGATCGCCGATGACGGTGATCCGCGGTTGAACGACGTAGCCCTGCCGATGACCCGCGAGGACATCGCCGATTTCCTCGGCCTGACGAAGGAAACGGTAAGCCGCAGCTTCGGCGCGCTGGAACGCCGCGGGCTGATCCGCCGGCGCGACAGCCACCAGGTGCAGATCGCCGACCTCGGCGCGCTGCGAGAGTTGGCCGGGGTGCTGGACTTCGCGGCGCCGCGCCGGCTCGTCGCTCACTGAGCGCGGCGGCCGGCGAGCGTGCACGCGCTCAGGGCACGCGCTGCGGCGCTGCGGTCTCGAGCCTCGCCAGCAGCGCCTTCACCTTCGCCTCGATGAGGTCGCGCACCGCGCGGAACTCCGCCGGCGGCAGGTGCTTCGGATCGGGGATGTTCCAGTCCTCGCGCAACCTTGCCCGCACGTTGGGGCAGGCATCGCCGCAGCCCATGGTGACGGCGGCGTCGAACGCCTGGCCGTCGAGCTCATCGAGCGATTTCGAGGCGTGCGCGGCCAGGTCGTAACCGAGTTCCGCCATCGCCGCCACCGCCTTCGGGTTGACCTGCCCCGACGGGCGCGAGCCCGCGCTGAACGCTTCCACCGCCGCGCCGCCGTGCAGCCGCGCGAAGGCCTCCGCCATCTGGCTGCGGTTGGCGTTTTCGACGCAGACGAACAGTACGCGGCGCACGGCGCCTGGTTTCCTCATCGCGTGGCTTCCGGAACCGCACCGCAGCAATCCGGGCTCTGCACGCAACGGCAGGCGGCGACGGCGAGCAGCGCGCCGAGAAACGGTGCCGACAGGTAGATCCACAGATGCTCCAGCCGCCAGGCGAGGAGCGCGGGTGCGAGCGAGCGCGCCGGGTTCATGGACGCGCCGCTCACCGGCCCGGCGAAAAGCGCCTCGAGCCCGACCACGGCGCCGACCGCGGCGCCGGCCATGACGCCTTTTTCCCTCGCGCCGGTGGAGACATTCAGGATCACGAACATCAGCAGGAAGGTCAGGATCGACTCGAGCACGAAGGATTGCAGCGGGGGACCGGCCGGCAGTGTCGCACCGAGCGTCGGGTGGCCCGGGAACAGGGCCTTCAGCGCGGTGCTCGCCGCAAGAGCGCCGAGGAGCTGGCTCGCGAGATAGGGCCAGAGCTGGGCGGGCGGCATGCGGCGCGCGACCACGAAACCGATGGACACCGCCGGGTTGAGGTGCGCGCCGGAGACGTCGCCGAGGGCATAAATCATGGCCATGACCACGAGCCCGAAAGTCAGCGCCACGCCGACATGGGTGACGACGCCCCCGCTCAGGTCGTTGATGACGATGGCGCCGGTGCCCGCGAACACCAGCGCGAAAGTGCCGATCAACTCGGCGAAATACGGTTGCAGGTGGGTTCGCGCGCTCATGAGGCGGCCCATTCTC
>JAKLLP010000011.1:15562-16056 GCA_023150055.1 Gammaproteobacteria bacterium
CCGCGAGGGCGAGGTAGGCGCAGTCATAGGCCGGGTGGTCCAGTTCCAGCGCAAGGCGCAGAGCAGCCGCGAGCAGCGGGCGCATCGGCACGAGCTCGATATCCGCACCCTGGAGCAGCCGGCCCGCAAGCAGCGCCTCGTCGCGCGTCAGCTCCCGGCGCCTGACCTTCTTCCACAGGATGTTGGCGCACTCGGCGACCAGCAGGTCGGGCGCGATCAGCCTCGCCCGCCCGCGCAGCGCCAGCGCCTCGGCGACCTGATCCCGGCGGGGGACCGCGTCCCCGGCGAGGTCGGCGATGGTACGCGCCACCCGCAGTACGCTGTCGCAGGCGCGCCGCGACAGGCGCAGCCGCGCGGCCGCCTGCTCGAGCAGGGCCCGGGCCCCCGTCTCGGGCAGGCACCAGCGGCGAATCCCGGCCGGGGTGAGGTGGGCATTGAGCGCGCCGGCGCGTTGCTGCTGCAGGTAGCGCGCGCCGGCGACCCGCGCCGCCACC
>JAKLLP010000120.1:0-4625 GCA_023150055.1 Gammaproteobacteria bacterium
AGGAGGAGCTGCGGAGGCAGATCCAGCTGGCAGAGATCATGGTGCTGCCGGTTACGCTCTTCGCGGTGAATCCGGTGCTGATTACGTTCGAGGTCGATGCGGCGAAGGGACTCGGCAAACCCGTGCTGGCCGTCAAGTCTTTCGGCGAAACGGTTGCGATCAAGAAGTCGCTGCTCGACAAGGCCGACGACATCGTCGACTGGAACAATCACGCAATCTGCGAGGCGATCAAGCGCCTGGCCCGCAATGACAACTCCGGCGAATGGGAAGTCATCGAGTTCAAGCTCGATTGACTTCGGGTCAGCAGGTGGGCGAGGGCCCGTGCGGCATGGTGCCGCGCTTGTTGCCCTGTCGGCCGATGCAGTAATATCCGCCGCCTCGCACGGGGCTGTCGGTCGGCGGGCGCCGGGTTGCTTTTTCGAGGTTTCTGCGCCGGTCTCAAACTCACTCGGTTGTTTTGACCATGACCATCCAGACAGACGCCCTAATCATCGGGGCAGGGCCCTGCGGTTTGTTCCAGATCTTCGAACTGGGCCTGCTCGGTATCCGTGCCGACATCGTCGATTCATTGCCGGCCGTGGGCGGTCAGTGCACCTGGCTGTATCCCGACAAGCCCATCTATGACATACCCGCCGTCCCGGTGTGCACCGGACAGGAGCTCATCGACGCGCTGATGAAGCAGATCGCCCCGTTCAATGCGGACTTCCATCTGGGCGAAGACGTGCTGGAGGTCAGGAAGCAGGATGACGGTTTTTACGTGCGCACGAGCCTCGACAAGGAATTCGTGGCCCGCACGGTTTTCATTGCCGGCGGCGTCGGCTCCTTCCAGCCGCGACGACTGAGGCTGCCGGGAATCGACGCACTCGAGGAAAAGACCGTGCATTACCGCGTCCGTGAACCCGGACGCTTCAAGGGCGCGAAACTGGTCATACTCGGCGGCGGCGACTCCGCCCTCGACTGGGCTCTCGCGCTGGCGCCAGGCGCGGCCGAGCTGACCCTGGTGCACCGTTCGGACCAGTTCCGGGCTGCACCGGCGACGCTGGCTGCATATCGCGAGCTGGTCGCGGCCGGCAAGGCCGGGTTGATCGAGTTCGGTAATGCGGTGGAGTACGCCGCCGATGGCGACAGACTGCAGCAGGTCCAGATCAAGCAGGACGACGGCACCGTGCATGAGATTGCCGCCGATCACCTGTTCGCCTTCTTCGGGATGTCACCCAAGCTCGGCCCGATTGCCGAGTGGGGGCTCGACATGCAACGCAAGATGCTGACGGTCGACACGGCGACCTTTCAGACCAGCACACCGGGGATCTTTGCGATCGGGGACATCTGCGATTACCCGGGGAAGAAGAAACTGATCCTCAGTGGTTTTCACGAGGCGGCCCTGGCCGCCTTTGCCGCCAAGGCGTTCATCGAGCCCGGGAAAAAGGTCCATCTCCAGTACACGACCACCAGCCCGATCATGCAGAAGCGGCTGGGGGTTGCTGACGGCGCCTGAAACGCGCCGGCAGAGCAGGGGGACGCCACGCTCGTGCCGAACCGGCCGATAGTCATTGCCCATCGCGGAGCGAGCGGCTATCTGCCGGAGCACACCCTGGTTGCCAAGGCCCTCGCCGTCGGAATGGGTGCGGATTACATCGAGCAGGATGTCGTTGCCACGCGGGACGGTGAACTGATCGTCTTCCACGACCTCACGCTTGACGCCACTACCGATGTTCGCGCGCGCTTTCCGGGGCGAGCCCGCCGGGACGGCCACTTCTATTGCCGTGACTTCAGTCTCGAGGAGTTGCGTACGCTCGGTATCAGCGAGCGACGCGAGGCCGGCGCACCGACGCTGCGCTACCCCGGGCGGTTTCCGGCCGAGGCCGGCCGCTTTCCGATTGTCACACTCGATGAAGAGATCCGCTTCATCCAGGGGCTGAATCGTTCTACCGGCCGGGTGGTCGGCATCTACCCGGAGATAAAGGACCCCGCCTGGCACAGGGACGAGGGTATCGATGTGGGCGAGCGCCTGCTCACGCTGCTCGAGCGCTACGGCTACGACGGGCCGCAGAGCCCGGTATTCGTCCAGTGTTTTGATCCGGCGGAGCTGCGCAGGCTGCGCCACGAACATGGCAGCAGGCTGCGGCAGGTACTGCTTCTCGACAGCCGGGCCGGTGCACTGGCCCCTCAGCAACTCCAGGCGATTGCGACCTATGCCGAGGCGATTGGGCCATCCCTGCGCCTGCTGGAGACCCATGGAACGCCGCCGGAGAACAACACCCTGGTCCGCGATGCGCACGCCGCCGGTCTGCAGGTTCATCCTTATACGTTGCGCAGGGACGAGTTGCCCGCCGGCATCGGTGAGTTCGACGAACTGCTCGATCTCGTGCTGCGCCGGCTCGGCGCGGATGGTGTCTTCACCGACTTCCCCGACCTGGCGGTGGCATTTGTCGCGTCGCGTTTCGGCCGGCAGCTGGACTGACGGCCGCCGAAGACCGGCCGGGATGTTCGCCTTATGCCGCGACACACTGCGGCAAT
Organism: Gammaproteobacteria bacterium; assembly: GCA_023150055.1. Lineage (GTDB taxonomy): Bacteria > Pseudomonadota > Gammaproteobacteria > Steroidobacterales > QUBU01. Next base: position 2,518 of record JAKLLP010000120.1, read on the forward strand.
GGGTCGCACCGAATGGGCTTTTTGTTGATGCTGCTGCCGGCCATCCGCTAGTATCCGGGCTATGCGAACCTGGATCGCACTTATCAGCGTACTTGCGCTGCTCTTCGCCGGATTCGAGTTCGTCACCGACTACAACGAGGTGCTCGAGGGTACGCCGCTTGCCGCTCTGCCCGACGGGCACAGCGGTGACGATGGGCACACACCTACCGAGCATGGCTTCAGCTGCGACGGTTGCCATTTCGGCGGCGTACACCTCGCGGTAATGCCGGTGTCCCTGCTTTCCAGTTTCGCACCAGCCACTGCCGGGCACTCACTTTGGAGCCCGCCGGCTCCATCCCGGCTTGATTTCTCGCCGCTGGATCGGCCTCCCATCGCCTGACTCCGCGCGCGCCTGACAGGCGCCTGGACAGACACTCCGTGCTACGGAATGCCGTCGCGCGGCGGCTGGGCCTGTTTCAGTCCGGCACTCATCTGGAGCGATTTTCATGAAACCGGGTGTTTGGCGGTCCCTGGGGACCGTGGCGGTGCTGGCGGCACTTTCCGTCGCGACCGACCAAGCGACGGCTGAAGGCTCGCAGGACCTGACTCTGCGGCAGGCAGTCGGCCGTTCGCTCGAGCGCAGTCCGGCGCTGGCCGTCAGCCGTGCGCAGGCGGATGCCGCCGCAGCGCGCATCGGGCAGGCCGATTTCGGACCGCAGCCCGAGGTCGGATTGGAGCTGGAGAACTTCGCCGGGACAGGCGATGTCAACGGTATCGACGCGCTGGAGACCACGCTGCAACTGAGCCGCGCGGTCGAGTCCGGCGGCAAGCGGACGCGGCGGATCGACACGGCCCGCGCCGGCCACGACATCGCGCTTGCCGAACTTGACGCGGCGCGACTCGACGTGGCGGCCGAGACCGCGCGCCGATTCATGGCGCTGCTCGGCGCACAGGAGCAACTGCGCACCGCACAGCGGTTCCTCGAACTTGCCAAAGCGATCAGCGCGCAGGCGCAACGCCGGGTTGCGGCCGGCAACGCGTTGAGCGCCGAACTGCACCGCGCCCGCGCACAGGTGGGCCGCGAGCAGCTGCTGGTTCTGCGCGCCGAGGCGGACATCGGGGCGGCCTGGCGCACCCTGGCGGCCAGCTGGGGGGCGCCTGACTCGTTGCCGATGAACGCGGCCGGCGATTTGTTCGCGGTGCAGACGCTCCAGCCGCTGCCGGATCTGCTCGCGCGGGTCGAGCGATCGCCGCGCTTTGCAGCGCTGGCGGCCGGCGAGCGGCTGCGCGAAGCCGAGCGGCGTCTTGCTGAGTCACAGGCGCGAGCCGATATTTCCCTTTCTCTCGGCGTGCGCTATCTCAGCGATCCCGACGACGCCGCGCTTGTCGCCGGCATAGCCGTGCCATTCGGCAGCCGCGCGCGCAGCCGCGCTCTGGTCGTAGAAAGCGCGGCGCTCGTGGAGCAGGCGCGAGCTGAGCGCGAGGCCAATCTCACCGACGCAATGGCGACCGTGGGCGGCCTGCACCGCCAGATAGAGGTGCGCCTCAAGTCGCTCGCGGTGCTAGAGCGGGACGTGCTGCCGGCCGCGACCGAGGCGCTGACGCAGATCGAGCGCGGCTATCGGCTCGGGCGCCTGTCCTATGCCGAGTATGCGGTCGCGGCGCGCGAGTCGCTCGACGGCGAACTCGAGCGGGTGGGCATCGCGATCGAATATCACCAGCTGCTGACCGAAATCGAGAGGCTGACCGGCGTTGCCGTGCCGGCCGGAGGAGACGTTCCATGAATCGACAACTTCTGATCGTGACCGGTCTCCTTGTCCTCGGTGCGGCCGGCGTGTGGGGCATCATGCGCGCGGCGCCGGATACATACGCGGCCGACGAGCATGGACACCAAAGTGAGCCGGTCGAGGAGATCGAGCGCGGGCCCCACGGTGGTCGACTGCTGCGCGACGGCCCCTTCAGCCTGGAGTTGCAGATTTACGAGGCGGACCGCCTGCCGGAGTTTCGCCTCTTTGCATGGCGTGACGACGAGCCCCTCGACCCGGCCGCGCTCCGGGCCGCCGTCGAACTGACCCGGCTCGGCGGCAGGGTCGATCGCTTCGAGTTCGTACCGCGCGGCGATTACCTGG
>JAKLLP010000120.1:4635-6696 GCA_023150055.1 Gammaproteobacteria bacterium
ACCTGGAAGGCCAGGGCGTGGTCGGGGAGCCGCACTCCTTCGACGTCAGGGTGTCGGCCGGTACCGGCACCGACACATACGAGTGGCGCTATCCTGCCTACGAGTCACGCGTCGAGATCAGCGCTGATGCCGCACACGACGCGGGCATCAGGGTCGCGCAGGCCGGACCAGCCGAAGTTCGCGACTCGCTGCTGTTGTACGGGGTGATCATTCCGGATCCGCGGCGCGTGCTCAGCGTGAACGCCCGCTTTCCTGGCGTAGTGCGCGAAGTGCGCGGCAACCTCGGCGAACGAGTCAGTTCCGGCCAGACGCTGGCGCTGGTCGAGAGCAACGAGAGCCTGCAGACCTACCCGGTACCCGCACCGATCGGCGGAGTGATCATCGAGCGGTCGGTCAACCCAGGGGAAACCGTCAGCGACCAGACTCTGTTCACCGTTGCCGACCTGTCGAGCGTGCAGGCGGAACTGGCCGTTTTCCGGCGCGATCTCGGCAAGGTGCGCCTCGGCCAGCGTGTCCGGGTCCGGGTGGACGATGGCAGCATCGAGGGCGAGGGGGCCATCGGCTTCATCTCGCCGGTCGGGTCCGGCGCAAGCCAGAGCGTGCAGCTGCGGGTCTCCCTCGACAACCGCGACGGACGCTGGCAGCCGGGAATATTCGTCACCGGTGAAGTCGAGATCGCGACGCGGGAAGTGCCGGTGGCGGTCGCGCGCTCGGCGTTGCAGAACTATCGCGACTTCGACGTCGTCTTCGCCAACGTCGGGCATTTCTACGAGCCGCGCATGCTCGAACTCGGCACCGTGGATCGTGAGCACGCCGAGGTAAAGGCAGGGATCGCGGCGGGCGAGAGCTACGTGGTCGCCAACAGCTTCCTGATCAAGGCCGAGATCGGCAAGGCCGGCGCCGGCCACGACCACTGAGCGGAGCTGGACCATGATCGAGCGCATCATCCGTTTTTCGATCGAGCACCGCTGGTCGGTACTCGCCCTGGTATTGGGCTTCGTCGTGCTCGGTGTGTTCAATTTCCAGCGCCTGCCGATCGACGCGGTGCCGGACATCACCAACGTACAGGTGCAGATCAACGCGGAGGCGCCGGGCTTCTCACCCATCGAGGCTGAACAGCGCATTACTGTCCCGGTCGAGACTGCGATGGCGGGACTGCCGGGCCTGGAGTACACGCGGTCGCTGTCGCGCTACGGCCTCTCGCAGGTCACCGTCGTGTTCCGCGACGGCACCGACATCTACTTTGCCCGCCAGCTCGTCAACGAGCGCATCCAAAGCGTGCGCGAGCAACTGCCCGCGAGCATCACGCCGGAGATGGGGCCGATTGCCACCGGCCTCGGCGAGATTTTCATGTATACGGTCGAGGCCGATCCGCAGGCGCGCAAGGCCGACGGCACGCCCTATACGTCGACCGACCTGCGTACTTACCAGGACTGGGTGATCCGACCCCAGCTGCGGCAGGTTCCTGGTGTCACCGAGATCAACACTATCGGCGGCTTCGCCAAGCAGTTCCACGTCACGCCGGATCCGGCCCGGCTGCTGGCCTTCAACCTGACGCTCGCTGACGTCGTCGACGTCATAGAACGTAACAACGCGAACGTCGGGGCAGGCTATATCGAGCAGCGCGGCGAGCAGAGCCTGATCCGGGTGCCGGGACAGGTGTCCGGCATCGACGACATCCGCCGCATGGTCGTGGCCGTGCGCGACGGCGTGCCGATCGCCGTGGACAACGTCGCCGACGTCGAACTCGGCGAGGAACTTCGCACCGGCGCGGCGACCAAGAACGGCGGCGAGGTGGTACTGGGGACGGCGTTCATGCTGATGGGCGAGAACAGCCGCACCGTATCGCAGCGCGTCGGGGCCAAGCTGACGGAGGTCAACCGCACGCTGCCGCCGGGAGTGGAGGCGAAGCCGGTCTACGACCGCACGACGCTGGTGGACAAGACCATCGCCACGGTTTCGAAGAACCTGCTCGAGGGCGCGGTGCTGGTGGTCGCCGTGCTGCTCGCCCTGCTCGGCAACTGGCGCGCGGCCCTGCTCACCGCGGCGGTGATCCCGCTC
>JAKLLP010000121.1 GCA_023150055.1 Gammaproteobacteria bacterium
GACAGCGTCGCCGCAAGCCTCCTCCCGCAGATCAGGCGCTGGGCTGCCGAGCTCGGCTTCCAGCAGCTCGGCGTTGCGCGGCCGGATCTCGCGCTTGCTGCCGAGAGGCTGCGCGAATGGATCGACCGCGGCTATCACGGCAGCATGGACTGGCTGCCGCAACGAGCCGCGCTGCGGGAGAATCCCGCCCTGCTCGTGCCGGGCACCATCCGCGTGATTTCCGTGCGCATGGATTACTGGCGCGAGGACAGCTACCCGGCCACCAGGCTGCACGATGAGACAGGCCGCGCATGGGTGTCGCGTTATGCCCTGGGCCGCGATTACCACAAGCTGATGCGCCGTCGGCTGCAGCGACTCGCCGAACACATCGCGACGGCCACCGGCCCGTTCGGCTACCGGGTGTTCGTCGACAGCGCCCCGGTGATGGAAAAGCCGCTGGCGCAACAGGCCGGGCTCGGCTGGATTGGCAAGCACACCAACCTCATCAACCGCAACGCAGGATCCTGGTTCTTTCTCGGCGAGATCTTCACCGACCTGCCCCTGCCGGAGGACGCGCCCGGGACCGATCACTGCGGGAGCTGCGTGGCGTGCCTCGATGTGTGCCCTACCGGCGCCATCGTTGCGCCCTACGTGCTCGATGCGCGTCGCTGCATTTCCTATCTCACGATAGAGAACCGCGGACCGATCCCCGTCGATCTCCGCCCGGCCCTCGGCAACCGCATCTTCGGCTGCGACGACTGCCAGCTCTACTGCCCCTGGAACAAGTTCGCGCGTCCCTCGGCGGAGCCCGGCTTCGCCCCCCGCCACAATCTCGACCGCGAGATGCTGATCGCGCTGTTCCTGTGGGACGAGCCCACCTGGAGCCGCAACACCGAGGGCAGCGCGCTGCGTCGCGCGGGTTTCCGCGGCTGGCTGCGGAATCTCGCCGTCGCGCTCGGCAATGCGCCGGCCTCGGCAGCGGCGCGCACGGCACTGGCAAGCCGCCTGGAGTACCCCGACGAGATGGTGGCCGAGCACGTGCGCTGGGCACTCGCCCGCCAGGGCGGCGGCGCCGCGCCCGGCTGAGCCCGGCAGGCTCAGGGCAGGTTCACGGCGATATTGTCGATGAGCCTCGCACGCCCGAGCCAGGCGGCCGCGAGGATACGCAGTCGCCGCGCCCGCGCGGACGGTGCCTGCAGGGTTCCCGCCTCACGGATCTCGACGTACTCCGGTCGCAGGCCGGCCTGTTTCAGCCGTCGCAGCGCCCGGCGCTCCAGGGCGCGAAAGTCGCGCTCGCCCGCCAGTAGTCCCATCCGGCATTCCCGCAGTGTGCGCAGGAGCAGCGGCGCGATCCGCCGCTCGCCTGCGGTGAGGTAGCCATTCCGGGAACTCATCGCCAGCCCATCCGGCTCCCGTACCGTCGGCCCGGCCACGATGCCGACCGGCACGTGCAGATCGGACACCATCCGCCGCAGCAGTACCAGCTGCTGGTAGTCCTTCTCCCCGAAGACGGCGAGATCGGGCGCGACGATGTTCAGAAGGCGCAGCACCACCGAGGCGACCCCATCGAAATGAACCGGCCGGTACACGCCGCACAACTGTCGCGACAGCGCCGGGACCGACACCAGCGTGCCGCCGTCATGACCGCCGGGGTACATCGCGCGCACCGTCGGCACGAAGAGGGCATCGACACCAGCGGCGCGGAGCGTGTGCCGGTCGGCGGCCAGCGTGCGCGGGTAAGCGGCGAAGTCCTCCCCGGGCCCGAACTGGGTGGGGTTAACGAATATGCTGGCGACCACGCGATCGGCCCGGCGTCGCGCGAGCCGCATCAGGCTGGCGTGTCCCTCGTGCAGGTTTCCCATGGTGGGCACCAGCGCGACGCGCGCGCCGAGATCGTGCCAGCCGGCGACGACCCGGCGCATCGACTGCACCCCCCGCAGGGTCTTCATGCGGCTGCCCGCGCCGACGACAAGTGGCTCATGAGCTCAGGAGAAACAGTGCTCGGGGCCGGGATAGGAGCGCTCCCTCACCGCGCGGACGTAAGCTTCGCAGGCCGCGAGCACCGTGGGCGCGCCGTCCATGAAGTTGCGCACGAAGCGCGGCAGGCGGCCGCGGGTGATCCCGAGCATGTCGTAGAGGACGAGTATCTGGCCGTCCACTTCCGGGCCTGCGCCGATGCCGATCACCGGCACCGTCACCGCATTGCGAACCGCCTTGCCGACTTCGCTCGGCACGCACTCCAGCAGCACGATGTCCGCCCCTGCGTCCTCGAGCGCCTTGGAGTCGTCGACCATCTGGCGGGCCTGCGCAGCCTCGCGCCCCTGCACGCGAAAGCCACCGAGCTTGTGAACGGACTGCGGCTTGAGACCGATGTGGGCGCATACCGGGATGTCGTGACGCGCCAGGTGCTCGACGATTCGCACCTGGCCGCGCCCGCCCTCCAGTTTGACCATCATGGCACCGCCTTCCTGCATCAGCCGCACCGCATTTTCCAGGGCCTGAGCCTCCGTCGTGTAGCTCATGAAGGGCATGTCGGCCATCAGGAACGCCCGGCGCAGACCGCGTGCCACGACCCGCGTGTGGTAAACGATATCGGCGACCGTGACGGGTACCGTGGTGTCATGGCCCTGCACGACCATGCCGAGCGAGTCGCCGACCAGCACGACATCGGCACCGGCCTCGTCGACGATGCAGGCAAAGCTCGCGTCATAGGCGGTGAGACAGGCGATCGGTTCCCGCGCGGCCTTCATCGCGCGCAGGGTCGAGATGTTCACCGGCGGCTGCGCCATGCCGCGCTGCTCGAGCTGCTTGTAGACCACGATTGCTCTCCAACTGTCCGGAACGCCGATTCAGGCCAGGGCGGCTGCTATCGGGTTGAAGAAGTGCCGGCCGCTGCGGATGCGACAGATCTCGTCACGCAGAATCGCAAAGTGGTCCTCATTATGGACCGGATCGATGGTCGCGGCATTCACGATCAGCAGCGGGGCCGCGTCGTAGTCATGAAAGAACCGCGCGTAGGCCTCGGTGAGGCGCTCGAGATAACGACGATTGAAGCGACGCTCGTACTCCAGGCCGCGACGCGCAATGCGGAACAACAGCGTGTCCACCGGCGCCTGGAGATAGACGACGAGATCCGGGGCAGGCGGTTCGAGCGCAGCGGATTGAAGATGTCTGCCTGGCGCAGCGCTTCGATCTGGCGCGCACGCTGGAACAGGAAGAAAAGCTGCGTCGGCAGCGCCGCCCCGCGCGGGTCACGGTAGAAACGCTCGAGAAACGGATTGGCTTCGGCCTCCTCCAGCAACAGCTCGCTGTCGAGACTCTCGGCCAGCCGACGCGCCAGGCTCGTCTTGCCGACGCCTATGGGCCCCTCGATGACGATATAGCGCCGCTCAGTCATGGTCGTTCTACTTCTTGTTCAATCCCGGCAAGCGGAAAAGCCCTGCAGTCACCCATCGAGGGCCGGTGGCGCGGCCGCCTCAGCCGAGCCGCTCCAGAGCGCTGCAATCAAGGCTTTCCAACAGCTCCCCGACCCGGCCATGACCTGGGATCACCAGCTCCGGCGCAATCTCGTGCAGCGGGAACAATACAAAATTTCGCTCGGCAATGCCCGGGTGTGGCAGAGTCAGGCCGACTTCCTCCAGCCGGACCTGGCCGTAGACCAACAGGTCGAGATCGATTTCGCGCGGGCCCCAGCGGACCGCGTGATCCCGGCGCCGTCCGTGAGCGGTCTCGATGCCCAGTAACGCACCGAGAAGTTCGCGCGGCTCGAGCCGGGTGACGACCCCGGCCACGGCGTTGACGAAATGCGGTTGATCGGCAAGCCCCAGCGGCGGGTTACGAAACAGGCCCGACCGGGCCACCAGGCGGGTCGCCCGGATACCGCCAATGGCCTGCAACGCCGCGCCGAGCTGGCGCACGGGATCATCGAGATTACTGCCGAGCCCGATGTAGGCTGGCACCCAGATCGTCGCAGCGCCCATGGCTGACCGCGCCGGCAACTCCGCGGCGCTCACGCCGAGGGCGGGGAGCCGGAGACCTCGCCGCTCCTGGAACGCCGGCCGCGACGGCCGCCCCGCGGCCGCCGCTTGCCGCCGCCCTCACGCGTCAGGCCGAGCTCCCGGCCTTGCTCTTCCGGCGACATTGACTGGATGGCGGTCCACCAGCGGGCCAGCTCCGGGTCGGCATTGCCGACCGCCGCCCGCAGCAGCAGCAGGTCGTAGGCGGCGCGAAACCGTTCGCTGTGGAGAAATGCCAGCGCCCGACCGCCGCTGGTCTTGTCGAAGCGGCTCTGCAGCTGCAACATTTCGCGCATCGGGATGGAAAAACGCTTTGGCACGGCAATTCGATCGGTCTGCTCCCGCGTCAGCTCGGCTGCCGCCACCGACAGCGCCTGGTAATCCGACATCCCTTCCGCGGCGAGCTGCACCGCCCGGTCGCCGACCGGTCCCCAGAGGAAAACCCCGAAAAGAAACATCGGCGTCACCGGCCGGCCGTCGGCGACACGCGCATCGGTGTTGGCGAGCGCCGCCTCGAGGAAGCGCCCCCGCGCATCGTCGCCTGGCCCGAGCCAGCGCGCCGTCGCCGGGAAGAGGTGTTCGAACAGCCCGAAGCGGCGCAACTCGCGGTAGCTCGCGAGTGCGTGTCCTGCCTGGAAGAGCTTCAGAAATTCGTCGAACAGCCGCGCCGCAGGCACGCCGTCTATCAGGTGCGCCAGTTGTCCGATCGGCGCGGCGGTGTCCGGATCGACGGTAAAACCGAGCTTCGCGGCGAACCGCGCGGCGCGCAGCATGCGGACCGGGTCCTCGCGGTAGCGCAACTCCGGGTCGCCAATCAGCCGCAGTCGCTGTGCCTGGAGGTCGGCGAAACCGCCGGTGAAATCCCAGACGGAAAAATCGGCGATGTTGTAATAGAGCGCGTTGGCGGTGAAATCGCGTCGCCAGACGTCTTCTTCGAGCGCTCCATACACGTTGTCGCGAAGCAGCCGGCCGCTCTCCGCCGACACTTCGCGGTGCTCGTTGTCGCCCCCCTCGGTGCCAAGTCCGCGAAACGTGGCAACCTCGATGACTTCCCGGCCATAGCGCACGTGGGCGAGCCTGAAACGCCGCCCGATGAGCCGGCAGTTGCCGAACAGCGCCCGCACCTCCTCCGGATGCGCGTCGGTGGCGACATCGAAATCCTTGGGGTGCCGGCCGAGGAGGAGATCGCGCACGCTGCCGCCGACGAGATACGCCTGGTACCCGGCGTCCTTCAGGCGGTAGAGAACCTTCAGCGCGCTGCGGGATATTTCAGCGCGGGAAATACAGTGCTCGGAACGGGGGATAACGACCGGCGCGTGGCGCACGGGTTGTGAGTTGGAAATCAATGCGCGCCCTGACTTGTGAGATGGCTTGCGCAACCTATAATAGCAGCCCGCCCGCGACCCCGGGCACCGGATTCCACACTCGCTCCCTTCGTCTAGCGGTCCAGGACGCGGCCCTCTCAAGGCTGAAACACGGGTTCGATTCCCGTAGGGAGCGCCATAAAATCAGGTACTTAGCGTGGTGCCGGTGAACAGAAAATAACCACGTACGGAACTCGTACGGAAAAGTCACACAACGTTTAAGGCCGCAACAACGGCCGTACGGAACGCGTGCCGCGGCGGCCAGTTGCGCGCGAATCGTCGCACCGCTTCTGCTTCGCTCCGTCCCCGGTATCGCTATTTCCGCAGCGGCAGCGGGTTTCATCATCGCGTCCCGTTACACGGCGCACGCCTCGCCACGCCGGGAAACAGGCGCGCGGACGCAGCCGAACGCCGCCCGCAACAGCCGCGCCCATATCGCAATACACGCAGCCTCGCGCCGCTCAGTGCGGCGAGCGTGGTTCGATGGCCGCGGCCACCCGCTCCGCCATCACCGGGTCCACCCGCGCCATGACCATGATCCCGGCGCCGACGTGCGCGAGCGCGAGCGTGGCCGGATCGGCGCCGGCCGCAAGCTCGGCTTGTGCGGCGTCGAGCAGGTCGCGGGTCAGGGTGCAGCGGCGGGTCAGGGCGGATCGTGTCTCTGCCATCCGTGCCGAGCGCCAGTGGGGGCAGATGTACCGGCAGCAGGAGAAGGCGAAACGCGGGCCTTATCAGAACGGGAAAGGCAATCAGAGGTCATGCGATGTGACCGCTGACACCCTGGACGCCCTCGGCGTGACGAAACAGCAGTCGAGCGCGTGGCGCAGTCAGCCCGTCCAGCCGAGCGAGCGGGCGCGGGCGAGTATGTCGGCCTCGTGCTCGGCGTCCCACCAGCAGCCGCACGGCTCGCGCATTGCGGCGTCCCACAACGCCACCGGCACGCGGTAGCCGTCCACGGTGAGCCGGTGCTCGTCGGTGCGCTCGGCCCACCCCTCGGCGTAGATCGGCACGCGCTCGCCGCCCTCGGCCAGCAGCGCCGCGATAGCCTCGGCCGTGTCGGCATCCACGCGGCCACGCGGCCAGTAGCGCGCGTCCCGGTAGCGGCGCGGTATCTCAACGTAGCCGCCGCCGGCGACGGTGCAGCAGCGGAACGACGGCGCCAGGTCGGCAAGCGCCATATCCCGGCAGCGCGGCTCAGGCGTGCCGTCACGCCAGCGCCAGCCGTCCGGGTGACGGGCGAGCGTGCCGCCTAGCGTGGTGCTGATGGCCGTCATGGTGCGCCCGTCGCCGTCGAGCCGGCGGAGAGTATGCGCATACATTCGCC
>JAKLLP010000122.1 GCA_023150055.1 Gammaproteobacteria bacterium
GACCGGACCGTCGGTCACGAGCAGGCATTTAGCGGTCCGTACGGGTCGCGGCGCATCGTCTACGCCGACTGGACCGCCAGCGGGCGGCTGTACCGACCCATCGAGGAGCAACTGGTCGGGCTGTTCGGCCCGTTCGTCGGCAATACCCACTCGGAGGCGAGCGTAACGGGAACGGCGATGACGCTCGCCTATCGGGAGGCGAGGGAGGTAATCAAGCGCCACGTCAATGCCGGCGCCGGCGACCTCATCCTCACCTGCGGGGCGGGCATGACGGCCGCCGTCAACAAGTTTCAGCGCATCCTGGGGTTGAAGGCTCCCGAGCGTCTGCGGCCGTACCTGCAGGTTGCCGAGGCCGAACGGCCGGTGGTGTTCGTGACGCACATGGAACATCACTCCAACCACACTTCGTGGTGCGAAACGATCGGCGATGTCGTGGTGGTCCCGCCGGACGAGAACGGCGTGGTGGATGTGGCGGCCCTGGAGGAACTCCTGCATCGCCATCGGCATCGTCACGTCAAGATCGGTGCGTTTTCGGCGTGCTCCAACGTGACCGGCATTGCCACGCCCATCCATCGGCTCGCGCGGTTGCTGCACCGGGCGGGCGGGGTGGCCTTTGCCGACTATGCCGCGAGCGCTCCCTACGTGCCGATCGACATGCACCCCGCGGACCCCGAGGAACGCCTCGATGCGGTGATGTTCTCGCCCCACAAGTTTCTCGGCGGGCCAGGCTCGGCCGGTGTGCTCATCTTCAGCCGCAGGCTGTATGAGAACACTGCGCCGGACGATACCGGTGGCGGCACGGTGGCCTGGACCAATCCCTGGGGGCAATACGCATTCCTGCCTGACATCGAGCTACGCGAGGATGCGGGCACGCCGCCGTTCCTGCAGACCATCCGGGCCGCGCTGGCCATTCGGCTCAAGGAGGAGATGGGCACCCGGCAGATTCGCGCCCGGGAACGACAGATCGTCCCTTACGTGCTCGACCGGCTGCACGCGATACCGCGCCTGCACGTGCTGGCCCGGGGCAATCGCGACCGTCTGCCGATCTTTTCTTTCTGGATGGAGGGCATTCATTACAACCTCGTGGTCCGGCTGCTCAACGACCGCTTCGGCGTGCAGGCGCGCGGTGGTTGTTCCTGTGCGGGCACCTACGGGCACTACCTGCTCAACGTGGATCCGAAACGCTCGCGGGCCATCACGAGCCGCATAGACCGCGGCGATCTCTCGGACAAGCCGGGCTGGACACGGCTTTCGTTTCACCCGACCACGACGCTTGCCGAGATCGATCACGCGCTCGATGCGGTGGCCGATATCGCGCGTCACATAGATTCGTGGGCAGAGGACTATCGCTATTCACCGCAGACCAACGAGTTTACCCACGTAGACGAGCCGCACGAACTGGCCGCGCTGGTCCGCTCGTGGTTCGACCTCGGCCTGCGGGAGCAGGGCGGAACGGCGGGTGCCCAGGCGCAACGGGCGAGTCGCTGAGCGTGTCTCGCGAACGCGACCGGGCGGGTTCAGGGCCTCGTCGCCCGGGCCACTGCCTCTAAGCCCGGCATCGCCATCACACCGCGGCAGGCGCGGCACGCTGCGCGCGCCGCCACGCCGCCGGGGGCAGGCCGAAGTCGCGCTTGAATGCGCGGTTGAAAGCCGCTTCCGACTCGTAGCCCAGCCGCTCGGCGATTCGCGCTACGGCCTCGTCGCCGTCGCGAAGCGACTGGGCGGCGAGCGACATGCGCCAGCGGGTCAGGTAATGCATGGGCGGCTCGCCGACCAGCCGGCCGAAGCGCTCGGTGAGCGCCGAGCGCGACAACGCAGCCGCATGCGCCAGTTCCTCGGCGGTCCAGCGCCGGCCAGGATCGGCGTGAATCGCCGCCAGCGCGCGGCTGACACTCGGGTCGCGCAGCCCGGCGAACCAGCCGCCCTGCTCGGGCGGCAGCGCGTCGGCGAAGCGGCGCACGGCGTCGACGAACAGTAATTCCGACAGCCGCGCTACCACGGTCTCGGCTCCCGGGCGGGCGGCGGCGCTCTCCGCGGCGCCCATCTCGAAGAGGCTGATCAGCCAGCGTGTCGCGGGTCCGTCCCCCACGGGGATGCGGCACAGGCGCGGCAGGGCGCCGAGCAGCGGCCGGCACAGGCGTGGGTCGCAGGCGAGATAACCGCAGAGAAACCGGGTGCGCTCGCCGCCGCCACCGTAATTGATCTGCGCTGGAGCACCGGCAGGGCCGGGTTCGACCAGGAGCTCCGCCCGCACCGGCGTGAGCTGCAGGTCGCTGCCCAGGCGATGCGGTTCACCCATCGGCACCAGCAGGAGATCACCGACGTCGAGATCTACCGTCGCGGAGAAGTCCGCCAGCGTGGCGCGGCAACGGCCCGCGACCAGCAGGTGATAGATGGCGACGTGTTCGGCCGCCGGCAGGATGTGGCGTACGTCTTCATCGCCCGGAGCGGAGTCGATGCACCAGGGTGCCGTGAAGTTCGCTTCGAGGAAGATTCCCGTCTGCAGGCGCAGTGCCTTCAGTACTTCCGACAGCGCATCCATCGTCCGGTGGCGTCCCCGTCAACTCCCGTGGTGTCCCAGTCAATTTCCCTCGTTCCGGCGAGAGATACCCGGCGTAACGGGCAAAAAATGCCGCGTCAGCGTCAAGTGCGGTCGCGATGTCGTTCCTACTATACACACCATCAATCCAGCGTCAGCCCCAGAGGAGAACCCGTCATGCAAACCGCAGTTCTGACCGCACCATCCCGCTACGCCCGGTGCATCGCGGCATCCCGCCGCATCCGCTGGGAGATCGATGCCGACGTGATCCGTGGCCGTGCGCTGGACCGCTCGCGCCGGTTCCTGCCGGACGGACTGTCGATGGCCGACCGGCTGCCGTTTCTGACCGCGGCGCAGAGGCGCCTTTTCAGTCACGTGCAGGGGCGCACGTATGCCAACATGTTCGGCCTGGTGGAGCGCTTCATCGGCGCCAAGATCGTCGAGGTGACCCGCGATCACGCCACCGGCGACCAGGTGGCGATGGAAGCGCTGGTGCGCTTCACCGACGAGGAACTCAAGCACCAGGAACTCTTCCGCCGCCTCGAGCGCATGGCCGCGGACAGCATGCCCCCAGGCTACGGCTTCCTGCACGACCCGAATGCCGTCGCGGCTTTCGTGCTCGGCAAGGGAACCTGGGCGGTCCTCGCGCTCACCTGCGACATCGAATTGTTTACCCAGGCGCACTACCGCGCCAGTATCGGCAACGAAGCAGGGCTGTGTCCGTTGTGGCGTGACGTCTTCCTGTTCCATTGGCGCGAGGAGTCGCAGCACGCCATCCTCGACGAGCTCGAGTGGCGGCGCATCGACGCGGCGCTTGCGCCGGGAGAACGCGACCGTGCGGTCGACGAGCTGATCGAGCTGGTTGCCGCTGTGGACGGCCTGTTGCAGTCGCAGGCGGCAGCCGATGCAGAGTATTTCATCGGGATCGCCGGCGACGGCTGGACGGCCGCTGAGCGGATGCTGATCAACGACACCTTCCTCGCCGCCTACCGCTGGCAGTACGTCCACTCCGGGGTCGAGGACCGGCGTTTCCGCGCCATCCTGAACGATATGCTCACGCCCGCCCAGCTCGGCCGGGTCGAGGCCGCGCTCGCCTCGCTGGGTGAAGCGCCACCGGCCGCTGCCGCCTGAGGGCCCGCCGATGATCCGCCGCTACGACAGTGTCCTCGAGACCATCGGCCACACGCCGGTGGTGCGGCTGGCGCGGCTCGCGCCTGCCGGTGTCAATCTCTACGCCAAGCTCGAGGCGCGCAACCCGATGGGCTCGCTCAAGGATCGCCTGGCGCTGGCGGTCATCGAGGACGCCGAGCGGCGCGGCGTGTTGCGACCCGGGCAGACCGTCGTGGAGGCGACCAGCGGCAATACCGGCATTGCGCTTGCGCTGGTCTGTGCCCGCAAGGGCTATCCGCTGGTGGTGGTGATGGCCGAGAACTTCAGCGTCGAGCGCCGCCGCCTCATGCGCTTCCTCGGCGCGCGCGTGGTGCTGACGCCGGCAGCGGAGAAGGGCAGCGGCATGATGCGCAAGGCCGGGGAACTCGCTGCCGCGCATGGCTGGTTCCTGTGCCGCCAGTTCGAGAACCCGGCCAATGCCGCGGCCCACGAGCGCACCACCGGCCCGGAGATCCTCGAGGCTTTTGCCGACACGAAGCTCGATTACTTCGTCGCCGGCTGCGGCACCGGCGGAACGATTGCGGGCGTCGCCCGCGTCCTGCGCCGGCACAGCCCCGACACCGTCGTCGTTGCCTGCGAGCCGGACAACTCGCCGATGCTCGGCAGCGGGTTGCCGCAACCACGCGATCCGGCCGGCGACCCGGCCAGCAGCCATCCCATGTTCAGGCCGCACCCGATGCAGGGCTGGAGTCCGGACTTCATTGCGCCCATTACCGAGGCCGCGCTCGGCGAGAGGCTGGTGGACCGCATCGTCGCGGTCGGCGGGCACGAGGCCATGCGATGGTCGCGCGAGCTCGCCTGCAAGGAAGGCATTTTCACAGGAATCACCGGCGGCGCGACGCTCGCCGGCGCGCTGCTCGTGGCCGAGGGAGCACCTGCCGGCGCCAACATCCTTTGCCTGCTGCCCGATACCGGCGAGCGTTACCAGAGCACGCCGCTGTTCGCCGACATCGCCACGGAGATGAACGAGGAGGAGCTGGCGATTTCCCGCTCGACGCCCGGCGCCCGCTTCGATCGTCCCGTGCCTGCTGCGCCGGCCAGAGTCCCCGTCGCGCCGGACGCGGGGCAGGTGGACGCGCAGGCGCGGGAGTTCATCGAGCAGGCGCTTGCCGACCCCGCCGCACCGGTGCTCATGTTCGCGCTCGAGTGGTGCGAGTTCTGCTGGTCGCTGCGCCGGCTGTGCGCGCACTACCGTATCCCGCTGCGCAGCATCGATCTCGACTCCGTCGCTTACCAGGCCAATGACCTCGGCGGGCGCATCCGCGCCGCGCTGACCGCAAGGACTGGCATCGCCACCATTCCACAGGTCTTCGTCGGCGGTGAACTCGTCGGCGGCTGCACCGACGTCATCGACGCCCTGCGGGTCGGCCATCTGCAGCCGCGGCTGCGGGACCTCGGCGTGCCTTTCGACGATGCATCGAGGATGGATCCCGGCTCGTTCCTGCCGGGTTGGCTGCAATCACGCTAGATGCCAGGAGCGGAGACGACACCGGCCGCCCGCCTTGCCGGTCCGGGCTGAGCGCCGCCGGTCAGACCACGCGGTGTTTCCAGCGGCCGCGGCGGAAGGTGATGACCGCAACGACCGCTACCAGCGATTCGGCGGCCAGCATCGCCAGGAAGACGCCATCGGCGCCAAGTTCCGCGCTACGCGATAGCGTGTACGCGAGCGGCAACTGCAACATCCAGAAGCAGCCCAGGTTGATGAGCGTCGGCGTGTCCGTATCACCGGCGCCATTGAATGCCTGCACCATCACCATGCCCACCGCGTAGAAGCCATAACCGAGGGCGGCGATACGCAGGCAGGAAATCCCGTAGGCGAGCACCTCCGGATCGTCGCTGAACAGGCCGATGACCTGCGGTGTCCAGCCAAGGCAGACGAGCGCCACCGCGCCGAGCACGACGGCGTTGAACCGGGCGGCGTACCAGACCGCCTGCTCGGCACGCTGCGGCTCACCCGCCCCCAGGTTCTGGCCGACCAGCGTCGCCGCCGCATTGGCGAGGCCCCAGGCCGGCAGCAGCGTAAAGGCGAGGATACGGATGCCGATGGTGTATCCGGCAACGGCCGCGCTTCCATAAGGGGCCACGAGACGCATCAGCACGATCCAGCTCGATGTGGCGATGAGAAACTGCGACACACCACCTGCAGACACCCGCACCAGGCGCAGCAGCACGTCCGGTGCGAGCGCGAGGGAGGTGCGATCCAGCCGGATGCGCCCGCTGCCTCGCGCCAGGCAGCAGAGCTGGTAAAGCACGCCTGCGCCACGCCCGATGGTGCTGGCGACCGCAGCGCCGGTGACGCCCATCTCGGGGAACGGTCCCCAGCCGAGGATCAGGCAGGGGTCGAGCACGATATTCAGCCCGTTGGCGAGCATCAGTGAGCGCATGGCGATCGTCGCGTCGCCCGCGCCACGAAAAATGGCGTTGACGAGGAACAGGAAGAGGATCGTCACTGATCCGCCGAGCATCACCGCGGTGTAACCCGAGCCCTGCTCGATGACGCTGGCCTCGGCACCCATCAGCCGCAGGATGTCCGGCGCGTAGACGACACCGGGGAGGGCGATCAGCATGGCGAGCGCCACCCCGAGCCAGATCGTCTGGGCAGCGGCCGTGCGGGCGCCGGGCTGATCACCGGCGCCGATGCAGCGCGACACCAGTGCCGTGGTGCCCATGCTCGCGCCGATGGCCACCGCGTAGACCAGCGTCAGCACCGCCTCCGTCAGGCCGACCGCAGCAACGGCCTCGGGACCGAGGCTCGCAACGAACCAGATATCGACGATGGCGAACAGCGACTCCATCGACATCTCGAGCATCATGGGCACGGCGAGCAGGACGACGGCATTGCCCACGCTGCCGCGCGTGTAATCGAACTCGGCTCCGGAAAGGGCCTGGCGGATCAGCGCGGGCCATGCCTGCCACCAGCGCAGGGCGG
>JAKLLP010000123.1 GCA_023150055.1 Gammaproteobacteria bacterium
CGGCAGCGATTGACCGGTGAAGAGGCGAAAACCGATCTTTCGCAAAGCCAGCAGATCATTCGTCAGTTGCGCACGGAACTGGAAGAAATTCTCAAGATCCTGCGCCGTTAGCGCGGAATTGTTTCATCGGCCCATCAAGGTGGGCTATCATCCAAACCGCTCACTGTCGCCAGGTTGATGCGCATTGCGTCCGCGATGCGGGTCGATAACGCTGATTCCGGCAGTGAACTGGTCCGGTTTGCAGAGAAACGGGCCTGGCTTATTGGCCCGGCGGTCGGGGCGTGGCGCAGCCTGGTAGCGCACCTGCATGGGGTGCAGGGGGTCGCAGGTTCAAATCCTGTCGCCCCGACCATTTCAACGTGGGGGTATTCGGGCGACATGGTTCAATACCCGGTCCTGAATACCGATAGGCTGGTAATTTCCGCGGACGCGACAAGAACGGCGCAGTCGCATCGTGCCCGTCAGATGGGCGTTTTGTGCAGACCACGGAGTGGTCTACACCCTTGCTGCAACGTCAGGTGGGGTTTCAAGGCGCACATTCTTGATGCAAGCATCCTATTGTCATGATAACATGACATTTCGGATCGACCATTCAAAGGCACCCAGCCCTCTATAGCAGGAGACCAGCCATGCTGATCAATAACTGGTACGTAGCTGCCGCCGCCCACGAAGTCTCGGCGAAAAAGCCCATCGGCGTCCGCATGCTTTGCTGTGATTTCGTCCTCTTCCGTGATGACAAAGGCAGGGCGGTCTGTCTCAGCGGAGTGTGCTGAATTCAACGGTTCGGGACAATGTACCCTGATCCCCTCGCACGGTCCGGAAAGTGCCGTCCCCAAACGCGTCAGGGTGGACAGCTATCCGACACAGGAGAAGTACGGCTGGGTCTGGGTTTTTCTTGGAGACCTGCCGGAGTCGGAACGACCAAAGATTCCAGAACTTTTCCCGGAGTATGAGGACACCGCCGGCTGGCACCGTATTCCTTACGGTTTCGAAGCCAAAGCGAACTGGATGCGTTTCGAGGAGAACTCTCTCGATACGGCCCATACCCAGTTCGTGCACCGCGCGTTTGGCAGCAAGCGGACGCCAAAGCTCGAAAACTTCCCGATCGAGACCAGGGAGTGGGGGGCCAAGGTGACCCGAACCAAGCCGGCACCCAAGCCCGACCAGAAGACCGGAAAAATGGCCGAGCTGCTGTCGGTCGAGCGGCGCACTACGACCGTGACGCTGGAGTTCAGCCTGGTGGGGCTCTGTCATCGCATCCAGCCGACATTTAAAGAAGGAATGAGCCAGATCAACTTCACGGCGAGAACGCCGATCGACCAGAAGCGCAGCCGTGCCATCGGCTGGCAGGCCCGGAACTACCTCAAGGAGCCCGAGCACGATGCAGAAAGAATGGCGCAGATCCTGATTGCCGTGGAGGAGGATCTCTCCGTGGTGGAAACGGTCGTGCCGCCTCTCACGCCGCCCTCACTGACCGACGAGTTCCTGGTCGAGACCGATAGCATGGAGGTCGCATTCCGCAAGGCGTGCTGGAAGTGGGCCAACAAGGGCTGGGAAATCGACATGGATAAGTTTGAAGAACTCAGCAAGTCCAACGTACTTGTCATTCCGTCACCGGAACGGCGCGCGGACCCGAAGAACTGGGTACACAAGAGCATACCTCTCAAGCCGGTGGGGTCACGGCCGGGCGAGTAATGTCGTGTCCTGCGTTTCATGAGTCATAGATGAGTAGGTCACGCCCACACGGCGAGTCCTGGCTGAGTAATAGAGGGAGCGCAAGCCGATGCCACGGCCCCACATAGAGCCCTTCGTCGACCGGGATGTTTCATTCAAGCGACTGAGGCTACCCGGCTTCGGTCGCGGCATGCACTACAAGGTGCTCAGCCTGGACACGGAGAGCGGTGCCTGTTCGCTGACGGTGCGCTTCGACGCGGGTTATCGGCGCCCGCCCGGCATGAGCTACTCGGAGATGGAGTTGTTCATCCTGGCGGGCTCGATCAGCTACGGAGACGTGACTTACGGGAAGGGCAATTACTTTTTCGTGCCACCTGGGGTGGCCATGCCGGCCATGACGTCTGAACGAGGAGCCGAGGCCCTGCTCTT
This sequence comes from Gammaproteobacteria bacterium, assembly GCA_023150055.1. Lineage (GTDB taxonomy): Bacteria > Pseudomonadota > Gammaproteobacteria > Steroidobacterales > QUBU01. Next base: position 2,104 of record JAKLLP010000123.1, read on the forward strand.
CTACAATTACGGGGAACCGAGTTTTCTCGAGTCAGATGAAGATCATTCCGAGGCGCTCCGCGACCAGTTGATCATCGTCGATGCTTACGAAGGGCTTCAATGGCGGATTGCCGATTTCGTGCGTCCCTCGGTTGCTCCCGGCTGCATGGTCAAGCTGCTGCGTTCGGACCCGCTCACGCACGCCCACTCGCTCTTGTACTGTATGACACCCAACTACTGGCAGGACAATATCTCCTACCATGATTGTGCCGAGGAGAGCTACCACATCTACGGAACCTCCTCGATGATGCAGTTCGGCGATCTGCCGACCGGCGGTTACTTCTGGCGGCCCGCATGGATCAACCACGGGGCATTCGCGAGTGAACTTGGAGTGCTCGGCTTCGGGCGAACGGACAGCACCCTGCATAACTACTTTCATTTCAACCCCTGGAGTACCCCAGAGGAAAACAGGCAACGGGCGGCAGCCCAACTGCGCAGGTACAAGCCCAATCTCTACGAGTGGATCCGTTCGCCGGACGGGCATAACCACCCGCATGACTTTGAGCATCCTGGTTACGATTACGATTCAGGCGTGGAAATGGATCATGAGCATCGGCACGAGGACGGTCAGCCGCATTCTCACGGTAAAAAGGCCCGATCGCGGCGCAGATCGACGCGGGCGTAGTGGCCGTGTCAGATCAGGCCGCGACGCCCAAGGCGCTCGATCGTCTGCAGCTGGGTAGCTCGCAGACTCTCGGAGTTGGCAGTTGGGTGATCGCGCAACTGGCTTTTGCGATGGAAGTCAGCCTCACGATAGCTCGCAGCGAATGCTTGCAGCGGTTGCCTCACCAGCGGGTTCGACAGGCCGGCCTGCCGCCGGCGAGACCTGAGGGCCCCCAGGTCGATCACTGAGTGCGCTGTGGAGCTTTCGCCCCCCGGGGATGCCGCGGCGAGCACTCTGCCTTCGAAGTCGACGATCTTTGACATACCCGTGCTCGACTGGGCGGGCAGGGCGGTGCCGGCAACCCCTGCAGTGTTGGCCGAAATGATGTAGGCCATATTCTCGACGGCACGGGCTCGCTTGGCGATGTCCTTTGCGGTTGGCAACGCGCTGCCCATCTCACTGGTCGAGTGGAGCAGGATCTCGGCTCCGCGCATCGTCAGGCAGCGCGCTATTTCCGGGTAGAGGATCTCCTCGGAAGCAATAGCGGCTATCCGCCCGATCGGAGTGGCCACGACCGGGAAAAGTGACTCGGTGCCGTACACGTCGATGTAGCGCTCGAGCAGATCGTACGGCGAGGCTGTGAACAGGGAGATCAGACGCCGATAGCGCAGCAGGATGTTTCCCGAGGGTCCGATAAGGAAACTCGCCTGGAAATACAGCCCGGGGAAGTGAGGATCAGCTTCGTAGGCGTTACCGCTAAGAAAGATATCGTTGACCACTGCAGTGCGGGCCAGTTGCTCGTACTCCGCACCACCCGGATCGAAAGCGGCCCTGCCGCGCCAGTCGGCAAACTCGCCCGATGGTGGCGCTCCCGTAAGGCAATACTCCGGCAGCACCGCGAGCCGAACGGGTAACCCCGTTTCAGCATCGATCTGCTCGATTGCGCCAGCGAGTGCTCGACCAATCCGCTCGATATTGCCGAGAATTCTGGCGCGGGCCGACATACGGTCGGCCGCGGCGACGGAGCGGGTAGTGATCTGTAGCGCGAGTGCCTGGAAGCGCGGATCCGAGTCGTCAGCGGACGTCATAGGCTGAAATCTCTCCATGACCGCCCTTGCGGCGGGAGGTCTCCGCCGTCGCTCCCCGATACTCGCTTTGGGCGGAGACCCCCGCCTCCGGGCAAGCCGGAGGCGGCAGGGCGTCAGCTCAAATTGCGGAACGCCACACCTGAGGCGATTTGCAGATAACCTTTTTGGAAATTATAAAACAAATAAAACAAGCACCTATGAATACATTCTCAGGTTCCATATTTGGTGATTTTCTGGCGCTGATGTCTCTCTACCGGCGCCCGCTCCAGACGATCATCAGTGCTCCGCGTGGCGGGTAATGTGACCGATCGTGATCGCAGGGATGTCCTCTCCGCGCAGATGGCGATCCTCGATGCCAAGCAGGATCGGCTCGGCCGCCCGGCGGTAGATATTCACTTTGGCGTTGAAAACGTTGTGAGTCAGCCCGTGCTTGTCGTTGATGGCCAGTCTGCGCACGGTAAAAGTGCCATCGGCCTGGGCACGTCCGGTGAGGTAGCACTTGATCGATTCAATTGACTCGCCGGACAACTCCAGCCCGCTCAGGCGGGAGAGGTCCGTCTGGGCAAGATCGACGAAGTCGACGGCATTGACGCGCCGGGTGCCGGCTGCGGGATCCTCGCTGACGGGCAGCTCGGCATCGAATGCTCCCATGAGTATCTGGCCAGGCATGGCACGCTCGACCATACGGGCAAGCTCGATGGTCACTTCGCCGACGATCTGTGTGGAGAGGGTCGGATTCAGTTCCTCTGCGTGATGAAACTCATAACATCCCCCGATGTGGAAACAAGCGCGCAGCAGCGGAACGGTGCGCGCGCGTGCTTTCCTGCGTGCGATTGCGTTGTCGGCAAGAACCAGGTGCATCAGGTGGTAGAGACTGGTGTTGGCGGCTATGCCGGAGTCCCGGCTCCATATGTAAAAGCCGTCGCCGGTCCCTGACCTCGAGAAACTTACCCGCCACCTGCTTTCGAGCATCTTGCTATAAGCGGAGTTGAGCGAATAAGCGAGGCTGTTGAGCTGCGTCATCTGCTCGAACGGTCCCAGCAGGCTGAAGCCGACGATGTCGAACAGGGCGACAGCCCGGCCTGGGACGTAACTGACACCGAAACGCCGGATCATGCGGTCGAGAAGCTCGGCTTCCTGCGGGGAGCCGGACAGCGGATAACGCAGCGGAACCGGTACCGGTTCCACGTCGAGCAGACGCGCGGCGTTGGTCATCTGACGCGCGCAAAAGCGGCGGCTGCCGGTCAGCAGCCGGTCCAGGAATTCGTGATGCCCGCTGCGCAAATCAGCGCTGCCTCGTGTCGCTCTGGCGTTGTAATCTGCGATCGCATAATGAGGGGTGACAAGCAGCAGGAGATCGCGATCACGCAGGCACCATGCGAGCAGCAGGTTGCCGCCAAGGCGCCAGTGACGGTGCAGCTGCCGCTCGAGGTCGAGGAAAGAGGCGCGTTGCCGCGCATCGAGACGCAGCCCCGAGTCCTCGATGTCCCTCGCAAAGACGCTTTCGGTAGACGAGAAAGTTGCCGGGAACATATGCTCCATCATATTCCTCGTCGACGGTGGCTTGCAGGCCGACACTGCGCCGGCAGCTGAGTTGCCTGATAACATGAGGGCAGCTGCGAACCGTACTTGATGGGCTGGTGCGCACGCAAGCCGCGACCGCCGCGCTCGTTTCAGTCACATCCGGAATTAACGATGTCGGTTTCATCCTGGTCTGCCATCCGGCGCGAGTTGCTGGATATCGTCGGTCCCGCCGGCGCCTTGCAGGAGCCGGCCGACATGGCCCCGTTCCTGAGCGAATGGCGTGGGCTTTATCGCGGCACGGCCGAGCTGGTGCTGATGCCGGCGCGGCCGGAGGAAGTCGCCGCCATACTGCGGTTATGTAGCCGGGGCGGGGTAGGGGTCGTCCCCCAGGGTGGAAATACCGGGCTCGTCGGTGGTGCCGTGGGACGCTCCAGTCCCGGGTGTCCGCAGATCCTGCTGTCTGCGCGACGTATGTCGGCCATCAGGGACCTGGATCCGGACAACTACACCATCACGGCGGAGGCCGGGTGTGTATTGGCATCCCTGCAGTCCGCGGCGTCCGAGGCGGATCGGTTCTTTCCGCTCAGCCTGGCCTCGGAAGGCAGTTGCCAGCTCGGCGGGAACCTGGCGACCAATGCCGGTGGTATCAACGTTTTGCGCTATGGGACAGCGCGCGAGCTGGTGCTGGGCCTGGAGGTCGTGCTGCCGGATGGGCGTGTATTCGACGGCCTCCGAGCGCTGCGCAAGGACAATACTGGATACGACCTCAAGCAGCTGTTCATCGGGGCGGAGGGGACTCTCGGATTCATTACCGCGGCAATTTGCAAGCTCTATCCGCGGCCGCGGGGCGTTGCGACGGCCCTGGTGGCCGTGGGGAGCCCGGATGTCGCCATCACCTGCCATAGCCGGGCGCGCCTGGCGCTCGGCGATGAGTTGATCGCCTTCGAGCTGATCAGCCGCCGTGCCCTGTCCTATGTCCTGCAGTATATGCCCGCGCTGCGCGACCCCCTGCCGAAGCCGGCGCCGTGGTACCTGTTGCTGGAAATTGCCACCGCGCGGGACCAGGCCGCCGCCGAGGACGAGCTGGAGGCGTTTCTCGCGGAATGCATGGAGGCGGGGCTGGTCGACGACGGCGTGGCCGCCCGCAGCGGTGCGCAGCGGGAAGATCTCTGGGCGTTGCGTCACAACGTATCCGAGGCGCAGAAGGTTGGTGGCGCGAGCATCAAGAACGACATCTCCGTGCCGGTGTCCCGGGTGGGCGCTTTTCTCGAGC
>JAKLLP010000124.1 GCA_023150055.1 Gammaproteobacteria bacterium
CGCATCCCGGCCGACGACGACAACCGCGGCAACCTCGTCATGGGTGCCGCCCCGCAGATCCGGCCGCTGAGCGAGCGGGATCACTGGATCGCGCACGAGGTGGGGCCGGTGCTGCGCGAACGCGGAGTGCTGTTCGCCGGCATCGACGTCATCGGCAATTACCTCACCGAGGTCAACGTCACCAGCCCCACCGGCATCCGCGAACTCCAGAAGTACGGTGGCGTGGATCTCGCAGCGCGGTTCCTCGATGTGGTGGAAGATCAGGTTCGAGCCCGCTGAACGGCCTGGTGCGGCAGCGGCCCAGGGCTGTGCATGGCTGCGGCGCCTGGTCCTCTTGTGCCTTGCCCTGCCTCTCGGCGCCTGCGATCTCGCCCCCGAACCGCAGCGGCGGGTCATCCCGATGTTCGGTACCATCGCCCAGGTCGAGATACTCGACCCGGACGCCGAGCGTGCCGGGCGCGCGCTCGATGCGATCGAGGCGCTCTACCGCGAGCTCGACCGGGACTGGCGCAGTTTCGGCGACGGCGAGCTCGGCCGGGTCAACGCGGCCCTGCTCGCCGGGAAGCCGGCGCCGCTGTCGGCACGACTGGAGGAGCTGGTCCGCCGGGCGCTCGAGTTCCAGGCGCTGAGCGATGGTCTCTTCGAACCGCGACTTGGGCAACTCGGCGCGTTATGGGGTTTCCAGGACATGGCCCACCGCGCGCGGCGGGTGCCTCCTGAGTACGTGGCCATCGCAGCCCTGCGGGAACGCAGCATCGGGCAGGCAGTACTCCACCTGCACGATCACTCGATCTCGAGCGCTGCGCCCGTGTCGCTCGATCTCAACGCCCTGGCAGAAGGTGCCGCGCTGCGCGCCGGTGCGGCCCTGCTTGCAGACCTCGGGGTCCGTTCTGCGCTGATCGACACCGGCGGCGATGTGCTCGTTCTCGGTCGCCGCGGCGACCGGCCCTGGCGCATCGGCATCCGCAGGCCGGGCACGACCGATGTGCTCGGCAACGTCGCGCTGCAACCCGGTGAAGCCATCGCCTCGTCGGGCAGCTACGAACACCGCTATGGCCCCGATGGCCAATACCACCACATACTCGACCCGCGGACCGGGCGACCTTCGCGGGGCAGCATCGGCGCCACGGTCATCTCGGCAGACCCCGAACGTGCCGACGCCGCAGCCACAGTGCTGGTCGTCGCGGAGCCGGGACGTTTCGAGGAAATGACCCGCCGGATGCAGGTCGAGTATGCGCTGGTGGTTGACCAGCACGGCGCCGTGCGGGCAACCGCGGCAATGCGCCGGCGGCTCGGCTGGGATGATTGAACGATCGCGGTGGCCAACTCGCGCTGATGCTGGTCCCGGTGGCGGAGAATTATGTGACGGGCTGCCGCCGCCCTCACGAGGCACACGTATAATCGACATGGCGTCTGATGCCGAGCCGGGGCAGCCGGCCTGGGAGTGATCGGGAGTGTTTCGCAGCCGGGCGACCCAACGCCACAGCGACAGCCAGGCGATGCTCGCATGGACCGGTGCCTGGTCAGAAGCCGCCGCGCACGACCGGCTGTCCTCGACGCTTTTTCTCGCCGCGTTGTTCCATGGCATCCTGATCCTCGGCGTAACCTTCACGGCCGCAATGCCGGTGAAGACCCCGCCCGCCACCTCGCTCGAAGTGGTCCTGGTAACCGGCGACCATAAGGACATGGTCGCCCCGCTCAAGCCGTCGCTGATTGCCGAACAGAACCTGCTCGGTCGCGGTAATGCGCCGCTCACCGCGCGGCTGCGCACCGCGTTACCGCAGGCGGCCGACCTCGCGCTGCCGGGACCCGACCAGCCGGGTGCGATCGCCGAGCCACGACCGGTCGGCACACCGGCTCCCTCGCTGTCGCGGCTTACCGCTGCCGCGCGCGACCGCGAGGCACTGCGGCCCGGGGAGAGCGGCGTTCCAGCCGAGCAGATCGCCCAGTCCAGTCGCCTGCAAGGCGAGGCCAACGACCCGGAACTGCTCGCCGAAGCGGACACGGTCAATGAGATTCCCGACAGCAACCCGCGCGAGCTGGTCGTCAGCGCGAGCACGCGCGAATCCCGCATCGCGGGGTATCTGAACGCCTGGAAGACGCGGGTCGAGCGCATCGGAACACTGAATTTCCCGCGCAGCGCCGAACTCGCCCGGATCCACAGCTACCCGGTGCTGGAGGTCGCCATCAGCGCCAACGGCGAGTTGAAGGAGGTTGTCGTGCGCAGCTCCTCCGGCCACCGCCTGCTCGATCAGGCTGCCATGGATATCCTGCGGATGGCCGCGCCCTTCGAACCCTTCCCGCAGCGCTTGCGCGATGACTATGACGTGCTGCGATTTGCCTATGAATGGCATTTCGGGGGTGGCAAAGGCACCGGGCGCGTATCGCAGGTCTCGGGAACGTGAATGACTGACATCACCTACCTGACGGGCCACCTGCTGATCGCCATGCCGGCCATGGCTGATCCGAACTTCACTCTGCGAGCACAATGACAACGGCGCGCTCGGCATCGTGATCAACCGCCCCCTGCAGATGGACCTCGGTGACGTGTTCGAGCAACTGTCGCTCACCGCAGCCGACGAGGATCTGAACAAGCAGCTCGTGCTGCGCGGTGGCCCCGTCCAGACCGAGCGGGGTTTCGTACTGCATGAGCCCTGTCAGGGCTGGGACTCGACCGTCGAGGTGAGCGATACAGTGCACCTGACCACCTCCCAGGACATCCTGACCGCGATGGCGGAGGGTAATGGACCGAAACGGGCGCTGATGGCCCTCGGCTACGCCGGCTGGGGCGCCGGACAACTGGAGATGGAAATCAGCGCCAACGCCTGGCTCAGCGTGCCGGCTGACCCTGCCATCGTCTTCGACACGCCCTTCGAAAGCCGCTGGGCGGCCGCCGCGGGGCTGCTCGGCATCAACCTCGCCACGATCAGTCCTGACGCGGGCCACGCCTGACATTTCAGACCCCCAGGGCCTCATAATCGCTGCCGATGGTGAGTCGCGCCCTCGTCTTCGACTTTGGCACCCGCAGGATCGGCGTGGCATCGGCCAACCGCCAGGCGCAGACGACGACGGCGCTTGCGACGCTGCAGGCACGCGACGGCCTTCCCGACTGGCGCGAAATCGCCCAGCTGATCCGCGACTGGCAACCCGAAGCGCTGGTCATCGGACTACCCCGCAACACGGATGGCAGCGAGTCGGACATGACCGCCCGGGCACGCGCCTTCGGCGGCTGGCTTGCAGAGCATTCCGGTCTCGGCGTGCAGGAAATCGACGAACGCTTCACGTCCACGGAGGCCGAAGCGCTGCTGCGCGACCAGCGCCGTGACGGCAGCCGTTCACGGCGTGTGCGACCCGGGGACATCGATCGCATGGCCGCCGAACTGATCGCCCAGACCTGGCTGCGATCGGGTCCGGTACCATAGCCGCATGGATCGCAGCCACCGCGGAACGATTTTCCTGGAAGAGGCCCGCGTGGACGCCATCCGCGCGTTTCCGGGCGAGCAATACATCCTGCGGCTGTACGCGCCCCAGTGTGCCGTGCGGGCCCAGCCCGGCAGCTTCGTCCACCTGCAATGCGCACCGGAAATTCCCATGCGACGGCCGCTGTCGATCCGGGCCACAGACCCGGACAGCGGCTGGCTCGAGGTATTGTTCAAGGTCGTCGGGGAGGGCCTGCACGCGCTGGCGACCCGCCAGCCCGGCGACCGGCTGAGCGTGCTTGGGCCAATCGGCAATGGCTTCAGGCCCGATCCGGCCAGGCCCCGGGCGGTGCTGATCGGCGGTGGGGTCGGAATGCCACCCCTGCAGTTCCTGGCAAGCCGCATGGCGACAGCCGTGGCCGAGGGCTGGCAGCCGATCGTATTCTTCGGCTCGGAGATCCCGTTCCCCTTCCGGCCAGGGCACAGCGGCGCTGCATTGCACGGCATAGACCACCGCATAGACGCCTGCGACCCGGAGATGGAAGCGCTGGGTATCCCGTCCCGCCTCGCGTCACTGGCGGGTTTCGGCGGCTGCTATCCCGGATACGTGACGGGACTGGTCGGCGAATGGCTCGGGGCCATGCACCAGAACGATCTGAGCGAGGTGGCCATCTACGCCTGCGGACCGGCACCCATGCTGCGCGCGGCAGCAGCGCTGGCGCGCGATTTCGCCGTGCCCGGGCAGCTCTGCCTCGAGGAATACATGGCCTGCGGCGTCGGCGGCTGCGCCGGCTGTGCTGTCCGGATCGCGACGGATCGTGGCCCGGCCATGAAGCGGGTGTGTGTCGATGGCCCGGTCTTCGATGCTCGCGCGGTCCATCCGGAGCTGTTCACCGCGGCATGAGCCTGCCGGGGCAGGTTTTCGGGGTCCCCTTGGTCGCTTCGGTTTGCCACCGGTCCTGCCGGCGGTATACGTGATTCACAGTCCACCTGAGCTCTGCCGGCAGATCAGGTTGCGTCGGGACGCTTACTGCGGCCGTCCATGGCCTGCGTGCGCTCGAGTTCCGCCGCGCTCCGCTCCTGCTGCGCGCGGCTCCACACGCCCTCCGCAACCTGATCTGCCAGCAAGCCCTCGCAGCGTCCGCTCTGAAAAACCGCCTACCACCGCGGCGCGGGCGGCGCGAAATCCAGAGCTTTGCGTTTCGTGGCCGGCCGCAGGCGATGTGTCCGGGGAGGCCGGGTGGCGATGGGATCGGGGCAGGCCGGCATTCCCGCAGGTGCGAGGCACCGCAGGGTGCCGGCCTGCAGGCCGAGTGTTCTGCCATGCATTGCTACAGGGACCGGCCGGTGGCCGGACTCATTCGCCGGGAGGCCGGTCACATCCGGCGCAACACCAGACGCCGCCCGCACGCAGCCGCCCACAGGCCCGGTGGAAACGCGGAGCTATGAAGGATAAAGACGGAGCGCCAGGCTACAGTCCTTACCCGAAGTGGATCTGCGCCTCGAGGTTCGTGCGCGAGTCGGCATTGGCGAGCGCCTCCTCCATGGGAATTCGGCCCGCCTTGTACAGCGCGAGCAGCGACTGATCGAAGGTCTACATGCCCTTCTCGGTGGTGCTCGTGAACGCCTCCTTCACCTGGCCGATATCACCCATCTGGACGAGTTCCGCAATGCGCGGGCTGTTCAGCAGTATCTCGATCGCCGCAACCCGGTCGCCGCCCGTCGTGCGCACCAGGCGCTGCGAAATGATCGCCCGCAGGTATTGCGAGAGATCCATGAAGACCTGCTTGTGCTGGTCTTCCGGGAAAAGATTGATGATCCGGTCGAGAGTCTCGGGGGCGTTGTTCGAGTGCAGCGTCGCAATGGCGAGATGACCGGTGCCGGCCAGGTCGATGGCCGCCTGCATCGTCTCGCGATCGCGGATTTCTCCGATCAGGATCACGTCCGGCGCTTCACGCATCGCGCTGCGCAACGCGCGGTTGTAAGACTTCGTATCAGCACCGATTTCACGCTGATTGACGATGGACTTCTTGTTGGTATGCAGGAACTCGATCGGGTCCTCGATGGTCAGGATGTGCGACGAGGTCTTTTCATTGCGGTAATCGATCATCGCCGCAAGCGTCGTCGACTTGCCGTTGCCGCTGGCTCCCACCATCAGTATCAGCCCGCGCCGATACATCACCAGGTCCTTGAGAATGGGCGGCATGCCGAGCGTCTCGAGCGAGGGGATTTCCGCCGAGATATAGCGCATCACGATGGCTACGTTACCGCGCTGATTGAAAACATTGACCCGGAACCGGCCGAGCCCCGGCTTCGAGACCGCGAAGTCGATCTCCAGCTCGCGCGTGAACTCCTCGAGTTGCTGCTCGGTCATGAGTTCGATAGCGGCCTGCCTGATCATCTTCGGTGTCAGTTCAAGCTTGTTTACCGGCATGATCTTGCCGTCGATCTTGATCTTCACCGGCGCGTGCGGCGTCAGAAACAGGTCCGACGCGCGCTTTTCGACCATCAGGTTGAAAAGCGGCTGCACGTTCATCGTGGCCAGTTCAGTGATCGAGTCCGCCATCTGAAATCTCCGTGAGTCGCGCTACAGGCGCATCAGGCCGCGCTCGTCACGCTCATCCTCGGCAATCGCGAGATCACCGGCGTCCAGCGGCTTCTTGTTGCGCTTGCTTTCGAGCTTGACCCGCAGGCGCAGCTCGTTCTTGGAATCCGCATTGCGCATCGCCTCTTCGTACGAGATGGCCCCGCGCTCGTACAACGCGAACAGATCCTGGTCGAAGGTCTGCATACCCAGCCGGGTCGACTTTGCCATGATCTCCTTGATGCGGGCGACCTCGCCCTTGAAGATGAGATCCGCGATCAACGGCGAGTGGAGCATGATCTCCGTCGCGGCAATACGCCCCGTGCCGGTCTCGCGGGGAATCAGTCGCTGGGAAATCATGGCCCGGATATTCAGCGACATGTCCATCAGGAGCTGCGGCCGCTTGTCCTCCGGGAAGAAGTTGATGATGCGGTCGAGCGCCTGATTGGCGCTGTTCGCATGCAGGGTGGCGAGACACAGGTGACCAGTCTCGGCAAACTGGATGCCGTACTCCATCGTTTCGCGATCGCGAATCTCGCCGATCAGGATGACGTCCGGCGCCTGGCGCAGAGTGTTTTTCAGAGCGGCGGCCCAGCTGTCCGTGTCCACCCCGA
>JAKLLP010000125.1 GCA_023150055.1 Gammaproteobacteria bacterium
GCGGCCACGCCAGCGTCTCGACACCAGCACCCTCCTTGGCGCACTTGCCGCATCAGCGCTGGCGGTCAGCCTGGTCGTCAGCGCCCACAACCTGCTCGAGGCACGCCGGCTGCGCGAGCAGGCCGACGCGGCCCTTGGCGAAGGCCTCGCCGAAGAAGCCCGGGCCCGCAGCCTGCAGGAGAGCACACCTCGCCTGCCGCTTCCCGCCGACGCACTCCGGGCGGATCTCGCCCGGCTCACCTCGCTGCAAGCATTCAGCACCGGCCTGAGCAGCTTCCTGCACCGCCTGGCCGCCGCCCTGGACACCCTGCCCGGCGTCGAACTGTCGGCCCTCGAATGGTCCCTCCCCCCTGACGCGCCGCAAACCCACGCCATCGCGATCGTCGAGCTTCGGCTGCCAGCCGGCCCGAAGGCCCGCCCCGAGCTCGCCCGGCACGTCATCGCCACGCTTCATCACCACACCGGGAGCCTGGCGCAGGCGGCTGGCGCTCCCGACGACCAGGGCCCGCTCCGCTCGCCCGGCGGCCAGGGCGACGCCGACACGCGGCACGCCCTCCGCGTCGAACTCACCACCCGCGCCCCATGATGCCCATCGCCCCATCCCTGGTCCGCCTGCGGCTGCCGCTGATCGCCGGCGCCCTCGCCGCCGCCGGCGCCGGCCTCATGATCTGGAGCCAGGCCGAACGCGATAGCGCCGACGCCAGCCTCCGCCAGCACACCACCCGCCTGAGCCAGGCCAGAGCAATGCACCAGGCCGCCCGCGAAACCGACACCGCCGCCCGCGACGCCCTGCGCCAGATCGAGGCGCTACGCGGCAAGGGCCTGCTGGACACCCCCGACCGCCAGGCCTGGCAAGCGCACCTGCTGGGTCTCCAGGGCAGACTGCAGCTGGATAAACTCGAATGGGAACTCGGCCCGTTCGCCCCCGCCGCCGCCCAGGGCGACGCCCCGTCGAGCGCACAGCCCTCGGCCCTGCGCCTCAGCACCCTGCACCTGAAGGGAGAAATCGCCCACGAAGGGCAGCTGCTCTCGCTGCTCGACCGGCCGGGCAGCGCGAGCGCCGGGCTCTTCCTGCCGCGCCGCTGCCGGCTGGCCCCCAGCCGGCCGACGGAGGCGACCGAGGCACAAGCCCTCGCCATCGATTGCGATATCGACTGGCTCTTCCTCCAACTCCCGGCTGCCCCCTGAAACCCTGCGGCCGTGGACAGGCCGCCCCGCGCTCTGCAGAATCAAGGCTGGAGCCTCCTCCGGAACGGTCATGACGCCCAAGAAAATCCTGCTGATGGCCCACGACGTCACCCTGGCGCACCTGGGCCGCCCGCTCCAGCTCGCCGAAGGCCTGATTGCCGACGGCCACGACGTCACCCTCGCCGCCTCGGCCGAGTCTTCACGCTTCCTGAAGAACTTTCCCGCACGGGTGCACACGCTCGCCCCCACCGGCAAGGCGCGCTTCATCGACAACCTGGCCAAGGGCCGGCCGGTGTTCGATTTCGACACGCTGAAGCGTTTCACCGAGGAGGACGAAGCGCTCCTCGCCGCCCTGCGCCCCGACCTGGTCATCGGCGACTTCCGCATCACCCTGTCGATCTCGGCCCGGCGCCAGCAAGTGCCCTACGCGACCATCACCAACGCCTACTGGAGCCCGGCCTTCACGCCGCACTTCGTGGTGCCGAACCTGCCGATGGTCCCCATCCTCGGTGTCGGCCTGTCCCAGGCTATCTTCGATCTCGTCCGGCCACTCGCGTTTGCCGTCCACGCCCACCCGATGAACCGGCTGCGCCGCCACTACGGCCTCGCCAGCCTGGGGCACGACCTGCGCCGCATCTACACCGATGCCGACCTGGCGCTCTTCAGCGACGTGCCTGAAATATACGGGTTGCCGCCGGACAGCGAGCATGGAGGCATGTTCCTGGGGCCGATCGACTGGTCGCCCGACCTTCCGCAGCCCCCCTGGTGGGGCGAGATAGACAAGACGCGCCCGGTCATCTACGTGACCCTCGGCAGCTCTGGCGCCAATGAACTTCTCGTGCCGGTACTGGAGGGCTTGCGGCAGATCGATGCACAGGTGATCGTCTCGACCGCTGGCGCACCGCTGCCCCCAGCCGACAGCCGGCTCTTTTGCGCCGACTACCTTCCCGGCGGCGCCGCAGCGGAACTTGCCGACCTGGTGATCTGCAATGGCGGCAGCCCGACCGCCTACCAGGCCCTGGTGCGTGGGGCGCCGGTGCTGGGCATACCGGGCAACCTCGACCAATACCTCAACATGCATTACCTGGAAAAGGCCGGCCTCGGCATGGTGATGCGCGGCACGCAGCTGTCAGCCACCGCGGTGACGGCGGCGGCTGGCCGACTGCTGGGCGAAGTGGGTTTTCGCGAAGCTGCATGCGCATTTGCTCAACGCGCCAGCCGCTACCAGCCCCGTGCGCGCCTGCGCCAGGCACTCGAGCGACTTCTGCCCGGGCCCTAGCCACCCCCGGCCGGGCCCTGGTGATTCAAGCCGCCAGGCTCAGCCGGCCGAATCCCCGGCCTTGGGTGCGGCACCGATCACACTCCACTTCCGGGCCGGGTTTCCGCGCCAGACTTCACCGTCGGGGATCTTCGAACCGGGGATCAGCATCGAACCGCCGACCACCTTCGCGGTGTCGCCGATATCGATCCCACCCATCGCCAGCGCATAGACGCCCAGTGTCGCCCCCTTGCCGATGCGCACATTGCCCAGGGTGATCTTGCCATCCGCGATGACGCTGCCAGCGACGACGGAACCGAAGCCCAGCACCGCGCCATCCTCGATCGTCACCATGAAAGGCTCGCCGACAGCACCGCCGAGAGCCACGTCCGAGCCCACCTTGGCACCGAAAAGCCGCCAGACGAGGGGCTTCGTGAAGATCGAGGTGAACGGGATCATCACCTCCTGCGCCAGCAGGAAGACCACCGAGAGCAGCTTCCAGTAGGTGAACACCGGCGAGTCCATCGAGAACTCGCCGCACGGCAGCGGCTTGATCTTGAGCATCAGCTGCAGCACGAGGCCGGAGATGATCCCGTAGGCCAGCATGAACAGCAGGACATTGACGATGACGTAGTAGTCGCCAAAAAAGGCCTGGGAATAGGGCGAGATGCCGACCCCCACGATCAGCCAGGCGAGGGCCACGATCAGGGAGAGCACTCCGCCGCATACCAGAAAATCAGTGAAGCTGGACTTCATTGCGAATCCCTCCCGAGCACCCGAGTGCCCCACGGCACTCCAAACCAGCAACCGACATCAAGAACCTGCTCATCGCTGGCTGCGCAGCGCATCGACGATGACCATGCGGGACGCCTTCCAGGCAGGCAGCACACTTGCAATGAGTGTCACGATCGCGCCCAGCCCCAGCGCGTCGAGCGCCAGGCCGAGGGTCACGGTGATCTCACCGGTGAAATCGCTCTCCATGCCCGGCGGCGGCGGCATCGGGATCCCGACCGCGGAGATCGCCAGCGACAACAGCCAGCCTATGAATATCCCCAGCACGCTCCCGATCACGCCAAGCATCAGGCCTTCAAAAATGAACAGCCGAAGCACCGAGTTCCTGCGCACGCCCATTGCCATCATCGTGCCGATCTCGCCGGTGCGCTCGATGACGGCCATCGACAAGGTGTTGGAAATGCTCAGCACCACGATGATCCCGATCAGGATCTTCACCACCAGGACCTGCCGCAAGAACAGGGTAACCGATTTGTTGTAGAAGTCGGCCAGCTCGTACCAGGGCGCCAGCTCGAAGGACTTGGGGTCGAACAGCGGGCGCAGGTCGTTCAGCACCGCATCCGTCTTTTCCGTCTCATCCAGGACCACCAGCCAGGAGCTCGCCCCTTCGACGCGGATCAGCTTGCGCGCGAGCTCGATAGGGAGCTGGATCGCGCTGTCGTCGTAGGCTTTCTCCGAGGTGAAGAAGATCCCGCGGATATGGACATCGTGGGCGTTGAGGCTCCCCTTGGCCGTCGTCACCGTGAGCACCAGCTTGTCACCCACCTTCGCCCCGATGTTGTCGGCCAGCCCCTGCCCGATGACGATGCCGGTCGGATCGTTCGGGGAGAGGCGCTCACCCTTCTCGACGAAAAAGTATTTCTCGAACTCCCGCTCCGCGACCGGATCGACCCCGTCTCCCATGAACGACAGGGTCGAATCACCCAGGCTGATCAGCCCGACCAGCGACAGGCGCGGCGCGATCGCCCGGACGGAGGGGTGCTTCAGCACCTCGGCCTCCTTGCGGCCGTCGGCAGGCAGGAGATACCTGTAGGGGTCGGCGATCCCCTTCTTGTAATAGTCGGTACGAACGATCTGGATGTGGCCAAGCTGGGACCGGATCGTGGACTCCCGCATGGTGTCGAGCACCCACTGGATGAAACCTCCGGCCAGCAGCAGGGAGATGCAGCCGCCCATCACGATGGCCAGCGCAAACGCAACCCGCCGCTTCTGGCGAAGCACGTTGCGGACGGCTTGGGCGAGATCTATCACGGAGCCCTGCAGGAAACGGTTTATCTTCATTTTCTCGTGGATACCCGATTCAGGGGCTCGTCACGGCCGGGCCGGCCGATCGGTGGCATCGGGCTTGCTCAGGCAACGCGCCGGAATGCCACCCCAGACTTCGTTGGGGCCGATCCGCGTGTGCTTGGTGACGACCGAATTCATCGCGACGACGGCTCCGTCCCCGATCTCGACCCCCGCCATGATCAGCGCCCGGGCGCCGATGGTGACGCCACTGCCGATCACGATCGGATAGTGCGCAGCCCGCGAACCCTCGAGGGCATGGGGCAGGACGGCCACATCGAGCCCGATCAGGGAATTGCTGCCCACGGTGACGAACTGGCTGTCCATGACGACCCCGGAGGAATAGCTCCCCGGCCCGACCCTGGCGCCCAGCGCGATCATGATGAGCCGGGAAAACGGGGCCGGGATGAAGGTCGCGCGCGTCAGGGGCGCGAACAGGACCAGCCAGTGCAGGAGATATACAAAATAGTAGAACTCCTGTCTCGAGCCATCCGGTATTTCACCGACGGGCACCGGGAAGAACTTCAGGAAGACCCGATAAAGAAAGATCGAGACCCCCATGAATACGAGGCAGGTCGCAAGGAAAAGGAAGACCTCGCCCAAGGGCAGCGAACGCGCCAACGGATCGAGAGACCAGGCAAACCCCGCAGCGACCGCAAGGGAGCACAGCAGCATCGAAACGAACCACAGTACCGACCCAACGCCAATCGGCCTCATCTGGCTTACTCCTGTGCAAGATAGCCTGGTGGTGGTGCGAGGGCATCGCACTGCGATTGAGCCATCGCCCACCAGACGGCGCTTCCATCGCACTCCAGTTGGAGCACGAACCCCATTCAGGGACGCCCGAATTATGACAATCAGCGAGCTTGCCCGCCACTGGATTATCGCACCGCCCCTCGCGAGGGCGCAAACCATGCGCCATGTCGCCCTGCAAAAAGAAACCCCCGCCGGAGCGGGGGTTTCTCGGCATTGCGCGGATTCTCCACCAGGAGATCCTCGCCTTCACCTCTGGCCTGGAGCCCGGAAGCAACGACGCTCCCGAACCCTGCCCGGCGAAGGCTTGCGCAATTACTTGCGACGACGCAGGGCAGCCATGCCGGCCATGCCCAGGCCCAGCAGGGCCATGGAAGCGGGTTCCGGAACGAAGCGCTGGTTGGCATCGACCTGCATGACGAGCTGGCTGATGTCGCTGGAGTTGAAGGCGGCGTTGGTGCCACCGTCGATACCGTTGCTGAAGCCGGTCGGCAGGGCAGCGGTCAGGAAGGAACCCATCTGCAGGGTGGTCACGGCCAGGGTCTGAGCGGGATGCGGATCGATCAGGCCGTTCGGGGCAGCATCGACGGCGCCCGGCAGACCCTGCGAGCCGAAGCCGGAGGTCGCGTTGCTGGCGGTGAAGGAGCCGCTGAAGCCGGAGTCGAAGGAACCACCCAGGACCTTGGTGCCGTCGGCGATGCCAACACCGGTCAGCAGGTTGGCGTTCTTGGAAGCGTCTTGATAGACGGACCAGGAGCCGTAGTTCAGGTTGAACGTCTGCAGGCCGCCGAAGTCGAGGGTGACGGTCTCGTTAACGGTGGCGAACAGGGTCAGCTCGAACGGGGAGCTGGCATCGAAGGTGTAGACGGTCTGGTTGCCGAGCAGCAGGGCAGCAGCAGCGCTCTGGATCGACAGGTTGAAGGTGTGGCCGACGCCACCAGCGTTGCCAGCGGCATCGCGGTAGTCGGTGGACCAGGCGCTACCGCCGGAGGACCAGTCGATGGAGTCGAAGGTGTAGTCGGTACCGCCGATGTTCATCACGTAGGCGTTGGCGCTGGCGCTGGCCGCCAGGATGGCCGCGCCGGCGACCAGGCTCTTGAGAAGGTTCTTACGCATTGTTTGTTTCCTTTCGGTCAAATATTAGGGGCATGTGCGCTACCCGCTTTCTTATAGCAGAAACCATGCCAGGAGAAATAAAAAACGTTAAATCAGGTATTTAACAAGCTCGTCAGGTTTCGCCGAGGGCTACACCCTGAGCATGTGTAAAAAAACCCGACACGATTCTCCAAGGCTTGCGAAACGGATAGGGCGGGCAGCGCGAAAGCGGCCCCTGCGCAG
>JAKLLP010000126.1 GCA_023150055.1 Gammaproteobacteria bacterium
GTCGAGCTCAAGCCCGGCAAGGGAGCCCAGCTCGCCAGGGCGGCGGGTGGCAGCATCCAGATCGTGGCGCGTGAGGGCTCATACGCCACGGTGCGCCTGCGATCCGGGGAAATGCGCCGAATTCATGTCGAGTGCCGGGCCACCGTCGGTGAGGTCGGCCACGGCGAGCATAACCTCGAAAGCCTCGGTAAAGCCGGTGCCACGCGTTGGCGCGGCATAAGGCCCACGGTTCGCGGTGTCGTGCAGAACCCGGTCGACCATCCCCATGGCGGCGGTGAGGGCAGGACTTCTGGCGGGCGCCATCCGGTATCGCCGTGGGGGCAGCCCACCAAGGGTTACAAGACCCGCAACAACAAGCGCACGAACCGGATGATCGTCCGGGATCGTCGCAAGAAGTAACGCGCGCTGAATCGGTTGGAGATTGCACAGGTGCCACGCTCGGTAAAGAAAGGTCCCTTTGTTGACGCCCATCTGGCGCGGAAGGTCCGGCAGGCGGTCGAGACGAACAGCCGCCGCCCGATCAAGACGTGGTCACGCCGGTCGATGATTCTCCCGGAGATGGTCGGTCTCACGATCGCGGTACACAACGGCCGTGATCACGTGCCCGTGCTCGTGACGGAAAATATGGTCGGTCACAAGCTGGGTGAGTTTGCCGCAACACGCACGTTCAAGGGGCATTCTGGCGATCGCAAGACTAAGGCAGCCGCGGCGGGCGGAGGCTGACAGACATGAACGTATCGGCAAAGTTGCGTCACGCGCGTATCTCTCCGCAGAAGTGCCGGCTGGTGGCTGACGCCGTGCGCGGGGTTCCCGTTGGGAAAGCGTTGCAGATTCTCGGCCTTATGCCGAAGAAGGGTGCGCGAATCGTGAAGAAGGTTCTCGAGTCGGCGGTCGCCAACGCTGAACACAACCACGGCGCCGATATAGACGAGCTGCGAGTGGCAAGCATTCTCGTCGATGAGGCGCCGACGTTGCGCCGCTATGCCTCCAGGGCTAAGGGCCGTGGTACCCGGATCACGAAGCGCAACAGTCACATCACGATCAGCGTGGCGGACGAGTAAGGCGGATTGCGAGGAATTCTTCATGGGTCATAAAGTCAATCCGATTGGTATCCGGCTCGGCATAACCCGCGACTGGTCGTCGAAGTGGTACGCCGATTCGCGGACGTTTCCCGCCTACCTGGACGCCGACTACCGGATCCGCAAGTTTCTTCGTGCCCGTCTGTCCGAGGCATCAGTGAGTCTCGTGCAGATCGAGCGGCCTGCCCGCAAGGCCCACATCACCATTCATACGGCCCGGCCGGGCGTTGTGATTGGCAAGAAGGGCGAGGACATCGAGAGCCTGAGGCGAGGTGTCGGGAACATGCTCGGCATGCCACTGACCGACGTGCGCATCAATATCGCCGAAATACGTAAGCCCGAGCTCGACGCTTACCTGGTTGCCGAGGGAATCGCCCAGCAGCTCGAGCGCCGCGTGATGTTCCGTCGTGCAATGAAGCGAGCGGTCACCAACACCATGCGTCTCGGCGCCCTCGGGATCAAGGTGCGTGTCTCGGGGCGGCTCAACGGTGCTGAGATTGCCCGTTCGGAGTGGTACCGAGAGGGGCGTGTGCCGCTGCACACGTTTCGTGCGGATATCGACTACGGGGTTGCCGAAGCCAAGACGACCTATGGCGTGATTGGCGTCAAGGTCTGGATCTTCCGCGGCGAAGTGTTCGAGAAGGACGAGGTTGCTCAGGCGCCGGCTGCCGAGCAGCCGGCTCAATAAGGGAACAGCGCCAGATGTTGCAGCCGACGCGCCCAAAATTTCGCAAGCAGTTCAAGGGTCGCAATCGCGGGCTGGCCCATCGCGGCAGTTCCGTTGCTTTCGGCGACTTTGGTCTGAAAGCCGTGGAACGCGGGCGCCTGACTGCCCGGCAGATCGAGGCGGGCCGCCGTGCCATGACGCGCTTCATCAAGCGTGGTGGCAAGGTCTGGATCCGCGTGTTTCCGGATAAGCCCATCACGCAGAAGCCGCTGGAAGTCCGGCAGGGCAAGGGCAAGGGCAACGTCGAATACTGGGTTGCCCAGATCCAGCCCGGTCGTGTCCTCTACGAGATGGAGGGCGTCACCGAGGAGACCGCCCGCGAAGCGTTCAAGCTGGCTGCCGCAAAGCTGCCCCTGGCTACCGTGATCGTTACGCGAGGGGTGATCTGATGGAAGCGGCAGAATTACGTTCCAAGAGCAGCAAGGATCTGGTGGAGCAATTGCTCGCGCTGAGGCGCGAACAGTTCAATCTGCGGGTGCAACAGGCGACCGGCCAGCAGGCCCGGCCGGACCAGGTTGCGCGGGTGCGCCGCGATATAGCGCGGGTAAAGACCGTGCTGCGGGAACAGGAATTGCGGACCAAGAAGGCGGGAGCCGGGGCATGAGCGAGGATAAAGCGCAGCCGACCGCTGGTGGCAAGAGCCGCCGGACGATGACCGGGCGCGTCGTCAGCAGCAAGATGGACAAGACCGTGGCGGTGGCGGTCGAGAGGGTCGTGCGTCACCCGCTGTTTGGCAAGTACATTCGTCGTACCACCAAGCTGCTCGCTCACGATGAGGCGAATACCTGCCGGGAAGGCGACCTCGTCTCTATTGTCGAGTGCCGTCCCATGTCCCGGCGCAAGTCCTGGCGTGTTGCAGAAGTGCTGCAGCGCGTGCAGGGCGGGTGATCGGTTTTCGAAACAGCTATCGAAATTGAGATTGACGGGACCCAGTCATGATTCAGATGCGGACGATGCTCAACGCTGCGGACAACAGCGGCGCAAAGAGGCTGATGTGCATCAAGGTGCTCGGCGGGTCCAAGCGGCGTTACGCAGGCGTTGGCGACGTCATCAAGGTAAGCATCAAGGATGCGATCCCGAAGGGCAAGGTCAAGAAGGGCGAGGTGTACAGCGCCGTGGTGGTGCGTACTACCAAGGGTGTGCGACGTTCTGATGGCTCGCTCATCCGCTTCGACGACAACGCGGCGGTGTTGTTGACGTCGAAGCTCGAGCCGATTGGTACCCGCATTTTCGGGCCCGTTACGCGTGAGCTGCGGACAGAGAATTTCATGAAGATCATTTCCCTGGCGCCGGAAGTGTTGTAGGTGGTGGGCGGAGCGAACATGAAGAGAATTCGCAAAGGTGACGAAGTGATCGTCGTGACGGGCAAGGACAAGGGCCGACGCGGCACTGTCATGCGCCTGGACGGGGACCGTGTTGTCGTGGAGAACGTCAACGTCGTCAAGAAGCATGAGAAGCCGAACCCGACCAAAAGCCGTGCCGGCGGAATTGTCGAAAAAGAGATGCCTCTGCACATCTCCAACGTGATGTTGTTCAACCCGATCTCGCAAAAAGGGGATCGCGTTGGTGTAAAGGTTCTGGAGGATGGCCGTCGCGTGCGCGTCTTCCGGTCAAGTAAAGAGGTGGTGGACGTTTAGTCCCCGCCGCAGCATAGGTCGCAGGCCATGGCCAGGTTACAGCAGTTCTACCAGACAGAAGTCGTGCCCAAGCTCGGCAAGGAGCTCGGGCTGTCGAACAAGCTCGAAATTCCGCGTATTACCAAGATCACCCTGAATATGGGTGTCGGAGAGGCAATCAACGACAAGAAGATCGTCGATAAGGCCATGAATGACCTCATGATGATCACCGGGCAGAAGCCGGTTGCGACCAAGGCACGTAAGTCGGTTGCGACCTTCAAGATCCGCCAGGGGCAGCTCATCGGTTGCAAGGTGACGCTTCGTCGTCAGCGGATGTATGAGTTTCTCGATCGGCTGATCAACGTCGCTATTCCGCGTATTCGTGACTTCAGGGGCCTGAATTCCCGTTCGTTCGATGGCCGCGGCAACTACAGTCTCGGTATTCAGGAGCAGATCATCTTTCCGGAAATTGATTACAGCCAGGTGGACGCGGTGAGGGGTCTCGACATCACGATAACGACCACGGCCGGCAGCGACGCTCATGCGCGGGCGCTACTCGAGGCGTTCAATTTCCCGTTCCGTAAGTAGCAATCGGTAATCAACGCGAGCAGTCAGCAAGATGGCAAAGAAATCCATGGTTCTGCGTGAGGTCAAGCGGCTGAAGATTGTTCAGCGCTTTGCAAAGAAGCGGGCAGAACTGAAGAAGATCATCCAGAATCCGGTTACCAGCGATGAGCAGCGCTACGAGGCGCTGCGTCGGCTGCAGGCGTTGCCGCGCGACGCCAGTCCGACCCGGCTACGCAATCGCTGTTCCATTACCGGGCGGTCGCGGGGCTACTACCAGAAGTTCGGCCTGGGGCGAAACAAGCTGCGCGAACAGGCGATGGCGGGAAATGTTCCCGGCCTGACGAAGTCGAGCTGGTAACAGGCGGGGTTAGAGGATTTCAAATGAGCATGAATGATCCCATTGCCGACATGCTGACCCGGATCCGCAACGGGCAGACAGTGGGCCTGAAGAGCGTGAGCATGCCCACCTCTCAGCACAAGGAAGCGATTGCGACGGTGCTGCGCGATGAGGGTTATGTGGAGAGCTTTGCAGTCAGCGAGACACCGGCCGGTCATCGTGAGTTGGTGGTCGAGCTGAAGTACTTCGACGGCAGGCCCGTGATCGAGCGGCTTAGTCGTGTAAGCCGGCCCGGCCTGCGGATGTACCGGCGCAAGGATAAGCTGCCGAAGGTAATGGGCGGCCTCGGCGTGGCGATCGTATCGACGCCAGCTGGGGTCATGAGCGACCGCGCGGCGCGTGCCCGCGGGCTTGGCGGAGAGATTATTTGCCTCGTTTCGTGATGCGACGCCGCCATGGCGCAGTGCACGGAGCAGTGAGTTAACGGTATGTCGAGAGTTGCAAAAAGGCCGGTGGAATTGCCGAAAGGGGTGGAAGTAACCACCAGTGACTCGGCAGTCAAGGTCAAGGGGCCGAAGGGCGAGCTGCAGCTGACGATTCACCCGCAAGTCGAGGTGCATGTCGGCGATGGCAAGGCGCAGATTTCTGCCCGGTCTGCCGGACGAGTGCCAAATGCGGTCGCCGGCACCACCCGGGCATTGCTCGCCAATATGGTCACAGGCGTGACCAAGGGCTTCGAGCGTAAGCTCGAACTGGTAGGCGTCGGTTACCGTGCCCAGGCGCAGGGCCGGAAGTTGAATCTGACGCTCGGTTTTTCCCACCCGGTTGCCTACCCGGTGCCCGATGGCATCACGGTGGAGACGCCTAGCCAGACGGAAATCGTCGTCAAGGGAATCGATCGGCAGAAAGTCGGTCAGGTTGCCGCGGAGATCCGTGGGTATCGCGCTCCGGAGCCCTACAAGGGCAAGGGCGTGCGTTACTCCGGCGAGAAGGTGGTCCTCAAGGAAGCCAAGAAGAAGTAGTCGCAGCCTGGCTGTGGGATACGGACGACATTTATGAGAAAGAACGAGGCGAGACTTCGCCGTGCCCGCAAGGCGCGGTGCCGGATCCGGGAACTGGCAGTGCCCCGGCTGTCGGTGCATCGCACGCCGCGCCACATCTATGCGCAGGTCTTTTCGCCGGACGGCGGCACCGTGATCGCTGCCGCCTCGACGGTGCAGGAGACGCTCCGGCAGGGCATGAAAAACACCGGCAATATCGAGGCTGCCGCCGCGGTAGGCAAGGCAATTGCCGAAAAGGCCAGGACGGCTGGCGTCACGCGTGTGGCATTCGATCGTTCGGGTTTTCGCTTTCACGGTCGCGTCAAGGCATTGGCCGACGCCGCCCGCGAAGGCGGGCTGGAATTCTGAGTAGGGTAGTCAGACATGGCGAGAGTTGAGCAGTCAGCATCATCCTCCGGCGACGACTTCCTCGAGAAGCTCGTGACGGTCAACCGCGTGGCAAAGGTCGTCAAAGGCGGCCGCCAGTTCGGATTCACCGCGCTGACCGTGGTCGGCGACGGGAAGGGACAGGTTGCATTCGGTTATGGCAAGGCACGTGAGGTGCCCAATGCGATCCAGAAAGCGATGCAGGCCGCACGCAAGAACATGCGCCGTGTCGACTTGAACAAGGACACCCTGCACTGCGCCATGACAGGTGAGCATGGCGCCACGCGGGTTTATATCCAGCCTGCCGCAGAGGGTACCGGCATCATCGCTGGTGGCGCCATGCGCGCCGTACTCGAGTGCGCCGGCGTGCGCAACGTGCTGGCCAAAATCTACGGCTCGCGAAACCCGATCAATGTCGTGCGTGCGACCGTCAATGCGCTGCAGGCGTCGCGTTCGCCGGAATTGATTGCGGCAAAGCGTGGCAAGACATTGAGCGAAATCCAGGACTGAGCCGATGGCCGTGGGCAAGAAAATAAAGGTGACGCTGGTGCGCAGCACCGCCGGGCGGCTGGCGGCACACCGCGCCTGCGTGCAGGGGCTCGGGCTGCGGCGAATCCGGCAGTCGGTGGTTGTGGCTGATACCCCCGAGAACCGCGGCATGATCAATCGCGCCGCCTATCTGCTCCGCGTGGAGGAAGCCTGATGCGTCTGAACACTTTGAAGCCTGGCAGCCGGAAGGCGCCGAAGCGCGTCGGCAGGGGCAGCTCGGCCGGGCAGGGCAAGACCTGCGGTCGCGGCCACAAGGGCCAGCACGCCCGCGCCG
>JAKLLP010000127.1 GCA_023150055.1 Gammaproteobacteria bacterium
CGGGTCGTCATAGAACACGTAGGTCGCGAACCCGCCGACCTCGAAGTACACCTTGGATTCGTCGGGGTCGGCACTGCCATTGAGGTTGGTGTCGAGCACGCCATATCCGAAGCGGTAGCTTCGGGGCTCGTCGTCACTGGTGCCGATCGCGGTGCTGGTCGGCGGCGAGGAACTGCACAACAACCATCATGCCTTTCCGACCTCGGCCCGCTTTTCGATGCGCGCCGGGGAGTTCGATATCGGCTGGTTCTACATCCGGGCCCTGCATGCGCTCGGCTTGTGCCGCATCGCGCGTGTCGCCCCGGTGCCGCAACTGGCTCCGGAGCCGCGCGCGGTCGATATCGACACGCTGCGCGCGGTTCTGCAGAACCGCATGCACGTGCTGCGCGATTACAGCCGCCGTGTGACGTTGCCGGTCCTGCGCATGGAGCGCCGGGCGCGGCGCGGGGATGTGTTGCTGCGCTCGGCGGCGCGGCTGCTGCGGCGCTGGCCGGGCAAGATGGACGAGGCATCCCGGCAACGCCTGGCACGCATACTCGACAGCAGCCCGCTCCTGCGCACGGTCACCGAGTACCGGGCGCAGTTGATGCAGGTCTGGCAGCAGGCCAACGTGTCGAATGAACGGCTGGTAGCGGACTTGAGAGACTGGTGCGCGCGGGCCGAGGCGAGCGGCATCGCGGTGCTGGAGGAGTTCTCGGCGCGCCTGCGCGGGTACCTGCCGCAGACGGCGGCGCGCTGAGCGCGCCGCGCGCGCCTTACTTGATCTTCGATTCCTTGTAAGCGACGTGCTTGCGGACGACGGGGTCGTATTTCTTGACCTCTATCTTCTCCGGGTGCAGGCGCTTGTTCTTGGACGTCGTGTAGTAGTGGCCGGTATCGGCCGTCGAGACTAGCTTGATCTTGTCGCGTTTGCTGGGCATGGCCGACCTCAGAATTTCTCGCCGCGGGCGCGCAGGTCGGCGATAACCTTCTCGATCCCGTGCTTGTCGATGGTGCGCAGCCCGCGCGTGCTCACGCGCAGGCGCACGAAACGCTTCTCGCTTTCGAGCCAGAAGCGGTGCGTGTGCAGGTTCGGCAGCCAACGCCGCCGGGTCTTGTTGTTGGCATGGGAAACGTTGTTCCCGTAGGACGGCCGCTTGCCGGTCACCTGGCAGACGCGCGACATGACGAACCTCTAACGAATCAGACAGTTAAGCAGCCGCTGGGCGGCGCGGGGGCGCTATTAGAACAGTCCCGCGGCCCAAAGGCAAACCGGGCCGAGGCGCGCCACCGGTCCTTATGTCAGAGCATCCCACGGCTGGCGAGCGATACGCAGCTCCCATCGCCGACCACGAAATGGTCGAGCAGGCGCACGTCGATGAGTTCGAGCGCGCCCCGCACGCGCCGGGTGATCAGCTGGTCGGCCTCGCTCGGTTCGGCGACCCCGGAGGGGTGGTTGTGCGCCAGGATCACCGCGGCGGCGTTGCGGCGCAGGGCCTGCCGGACCACCTCGCGCGGGTAGACCGTGGTGTTGTCGATCGTGCCCTGGAAGAGTTCATCGAAGGCGAGCACCCGGTGACGATTGTCGAGGAACAGGCAGCAGAAGACCTCGTGCGGCCGGTCACGCAGCCGGGCAACCAGAAACTCCCGGCTGTCGGCGGGCGAGCGGATGGCGCGTCCCGGGGTGAGCCGCTCCTGCAGGTAACGGCAGCAGCACTCGCGGGCGGCAAGCAGGGCGGCGGCCTTTCCCGGGCCCATGCCGCGCTCGCCTTCCAGTTCGCCCGGGTTGGCGTTGAACACGCCGCGGATGCCGCCGAAGCGCGCCAGCAGCGCGCGCGCCAGTTCGAGCGCGGACAGCCCCCGCACGCCGCGTCCGAGGATGAGCGCCAGCAGCTCGGTGTCCGTCAACTGTCCCGGGCCGGCCTGAAACAGCCGCTCGCGTGGCCGCTCGGCCGCCGGCCAGTCCCTGATCGAGTGCCCGCCCATGAGCGCCATTGTGGCTTCCCGGCGGCGCGGTTCCCAAGCCGCAAATCCCCCGTTTACGTCGAATTTTGGTGACAAAGCACGGCGCGAAACCGGGCTTTCTTGTAGGCTATTCGCGCAACAGCACAGACCCCTCCATGAGCTCCCTGCAAGGCAAAAAGATCCTTCTCGGCGTCACCGGCGGCATCGCCGCCTACAAGGGCCCCGACCTCGTGCGCCGGCTTCGCGATGCCGGCGCGAGCGTGCGGGTGGTGATGACGGCGAGCGCGGCGAAGTTGGTCGCCCCGACGGTGTTCCAGGCCGTGTCGGGCGAGCCGGTGCGAACCGACCTGTGGGACGAGGGCGCCGAGGCGGCGATGGGACACATCGAGCTGGCGCGCTGGGCAGATGTCGTCGTCATCGCCCCGGCGACCGCGCACACCATGGCGGGGCTCGCGGCCGGTCTGGCGGCGGACCTGCTCGGCACGCTGTGCCTCGTCACCCGCGCCCCGCTGGTGCTCGCGCCGGCCATGAATCATTCCATGTGGGAGCACCCCGCGACCCGCGCCAATCATGGCGTGCTCGCTGGCCGCGGCGTGCGTTTCGTCGGTCCCGCCGAGGGTGCCCAGGCCTGCGGCGAAACCGGTGTCGGGCGCATGGCCGAGCCCGCCGAAATCGTCGAGGCGCTGCGCGGCCTGGCGGGTGCGGCGGCCGGGCTGCTCGCCGGCACCCGCGTGCTGGTGACCGCCGGGCCTACCCGCGAGCCGATAGACCCGGTCCGGTTCGTGAGTAACCGCAGCTCGGGAAAGATGGGTTTTGCGGTGGCCAGGGCGGCAGCGGAAGCCGGCGCCGAGGTCACGCTGATCGCCGGCCCGGTGACGCTGCCGACGCCCGCCGGCGTGGCGAGGATCGACGTGGAGACGGCGGCGCAGATGCACGAGGCCGCACTCGCCCGGGTCGCCTCGGCGCATATCTATGTCGGGGCGGCGGCGGTGTCCGACTATCGGCCGGACGTGGTGGCCGAGCAGAAGATCAAGAAAAGCAGCGACACGCTCAACCTGAGCCTGGTGCGGTGCCCGGACGTCCTGGCCGACGTCGCGGCGCTCGACCAGGCCCCGTTCACGGTCGGTTTCGCGGCCGAGACCGAAAAACTCGAGGCGCACGCGCTGGAGAAGCTGCACCGCAAGCATCTCGACATGATCATCGCCAACGTCGTCGGCGGCGGCCTTGGCTTCGATCGCGACGACAACAGCGCGACCGTGTTCTGGCAGGGTGGCCAGGAGGACATCGGTCAGACCTCGAAATGCGAGCTGGCTCGCCGGATCGTGGCCCTGATCGCCACGCGCTATTCGGCCACCCGCAGCGCCACCACGCCGATCCGCAGCCCGCGCGCCGGCGGCCGGCGGTGATGAGCCGGCGCAAGGTCCAGCTGCGGATCATCGATTCGCGCATCGGCACGGAGTTCCCGCTGCCCGGGTACGCGACGGCGGGCTCGGCCGGCGTCGACCTGCGCGCCTGCGTGGCGGAGAACCTGCTGCTCGAGCCGGGCCGCACGACGCTGGTGCCGACCGGCATCGCCATACACATGAGTGACCCGGCGCTCGCGGCGGTGATCCTGCCGCGGTCGGGTCTCGGTCACAAGCACGGGATCGTGCTCGGCAACCTCGTCGGGCTGATCGACTCCGACTACCAGGGCCAGCTCATGGTGTCCTGCTGGAATCGTGGCACCGAGGCGTTCATCATCGAACCCGGTGCGCGGCTCGCGCAGATGGTTTTCGTGCCGGTCGAGCAGGTCGATTTCGAGCTGGTTGCCGAGTTCACGGAAAGCGAGCGCGGGGCCGGCGGCTTCGGCCACACCGGCCACGCCTGAGCGTCACTGCTCCTCGGCCACGGCCGTCTTCAGCGTGCGGAATCGATCGATGTCCGCACTGAACCTGTCGACCACCTCGTGCTTGCGTTTCCTGGTGTCGGCGAGGTTCTTCTCGTACAGCATGATCGAGTCCATGGTGTTGGCGAGTTCCCCCGCGAGCCGCTCGTCGATGCTCGGCGCCTGCGGGTCGTCGCTGTACGGCTTGAAACCCGCGGCCTCCGCCTGGAGCTTGCCGAGAATCTCGCGCAGCCCGGCGAGGTAGTTCTCGGTGACCTTGATCTGCGTGTCGAGCAGCTCGAGCCGGCGGTCGCGCAGCGCCTCGATTTCCTCGACGGAGAGGTAGGTGTCGAGGAGGATCTGGTCGCGCCGCGCAGCCAGCAAGGCCTGCTGGCGCTCCTCTTCGGCCCGCTTCGCTGCTTCCTTCTGCGCGGCCCGCTCCTCGGCGGTGAGGGCGATGTCCTGGCCGCCAACCGGCACCCCGTACTCGTTGAGGATCTGCCGATCGGCGGAGGCGTACTCGGAGGGGATGTGGTCGCCGAAATGCACGACCCCGTCCTTGTCGACCCAGCGGTAGGTCTTGGTCTTGCGGTTCTGCTCGGCCGCCCCGGCCACACCGGCGCAGGCGACCGCCGCGGCCAAAGCCGCCAAGGCAAGCCTGAGTCGATTGCATCCGGTCTTCATCGGCGGCGCACCCCAGCCCACAGCGCAGGTCCGTTATTTGACAGATTATCCTGCCGATGAAGTCACGCGAACAGTGACGCAGTTCAAGAACCGGCGCCCGGTCGGCTGCGCCGGCCTCACCGGGGCCGCAGCGGCCGTGATCGGGCGGTGGCCGCCGCGGGTCGGGAATCAGCCCGCTGCTGCGTTGCCGCTGCCGACCCCGTAGCGCTGCCGGTAATCGCGCACCAGCGGCAGGAACTGGCCGAACTCCGCGCTCTCTTCCAGGTGGTCCACGAGGTCATCGAGGTTGATGATGCTCGCCACCCGGATCCCGTAGGCCTGCGCGACTTCCTGCACGGCGGACGCCGCTCCGCTGCCGCGCTCCTGGCGGTCGAGCGCGAGCAGCACGCCGGCGAGTTCGCCGCCGGCCTGGCGGATGACCTCGACCGATTCGCGAATCGCGGTCCCGGCGGTGATCACGTCGTCCACGATCAGCACCCTGCCGCTGACCGGCGCGCCCACGATCAGGCCGCCCTCGCCGTGGTCTTTCGCTTCCTTGCGGTTGAAGCAGAACGGAACGTCGATGCCGTGATGCTCGGCGAGCGCCGCGGCGGTGAGCGCCGCCAGCGGAATGCCCTTGTAGGCCGGCCCGAAGATCATGTCGAACTCGATCTCGGACTGCGCAGCGGCGGCGGCGTAATGCCGGCCGAGTTTCGCGGCTGCGTAGCCCGTGTTGAACAGCCCGGAATTGAAGAAGTACGGGCTCATCCGGCCGGACTTCAGGCGGAACTGCCCGAAGCGCAACACGCCGATCTCGAGCGCCAGTTTTATGAACTGTTCCTTGTACGCTCGCATGAAATTTCATCCCGGACCGCTGCAGGGCGCGCGCGGCGCCATCTGTTAGAGTATCGCACGCCATCCAGGCAATGTGCGCAACCCGGCCAGCACCGGCAGGAGCGCTTGGGTTCCAGTCGCCGCAGTTGCATTGCTCCGCTGAAGGCCGCGCATGCGCATCATCACACTCAACGTCAACGGCATTCGCTCGGCGGCTCGCAAGGGCCTGTTCGACTGGCTGCGACGGCAGCGTGCCGACGTCGTGTGCCTGCAGGAAATCAAGGCCGGTGCCGAGCATCTCGATGCCCGGCCCTTCACGTCGAAGTCCTTCTATTCCTACTATGAGCCGGCCGTGAAGAAGGGCTACAGCGGCGTGGGGCTGCTCACCCGCGAACACCCCGATGGCCTGGTCCGGGGCTTCGGCACGGTGGAGTTCGACCTGGAGGGCCGATACATCGAGGTGCGCTTCGGTGACCTGAGCATCGTCTCCGTGTACATGCCCTCCGGGTCGGCCGGCGAGCATCGGCAGGCCTCGAAGTTCCGGTTCATGGATGCCTTCATGCAGCACCTGCGCAGGATCGCCACCGATGGCCGCCGCTACGTCATCTGTGGCGACTGGAACATCGCGCACCGCGAGATCGACCTCAGGAACTGGCGCGCCAACCAGGGCAACTCCGGGTTTCTTCCCGAGGAGCGCGCCTGGCTCAGCCGGGTCTTCGACGAGCTCGACTTCGTCGATGCCTTTCGCGTGGTGAACCAGCAGCCCGAGCAGTACACCTGGTGGTCGAATCGCGGCCAGGCCTGGGCGAAGAACGTCGGCTGGCGCATCGACTACCAGGTCGTGTCGCCGGACCTCGCCGCGACGGTGCGCAAGGCGACGATCTACAAGCGCCGGCGCTTCTCCGATCATGCCCCGCTCATCATGGACTATGACATCGCACGGTCCTGAGCCGCCCGGGGAGCGGCCGCGCGGGCTCGCCGCGCTGCGCGTCTACCTGCACCGGCGGGTGCTGGCGATGCTGTTTCTCGGCTTTTCCGCCGGGCTGCCGCTGCCGCTGGTGTTCGCGACGCTGAGCGCCTGGCTCGCCACGGCGGGTGTCGACAAGACGAGCATCGGGATGTTCGCCTGGCTCGGCGGCGCCTATTCGCTCAAGTTCGCCTGGGCGCCGCTGGTGGATCGGCTGGCGCTCCC
>JAKLLP010000128.1 GCA_023150055.1 Gammaproteobacteria bacterium
TTCAACCACCGGGTAGATGAGTTCGAGGTCGCCCTGGTGCTGCTGGGCTCCAGCCCAGCCGACACGTGGCTTCTGGCGCGGCAGGCGCAGGGGCTGGGCGTCGCCCCAGACCGCCCACTCCAGGCAGTTGGGCATGATCCGTACATCGTCGATCATCTCGGCACACAGGTCGGCCAGCGGGCGTGTGCTGACGACGGCCCGGTGAAGCAGTGAGAGGTTCTTGCGCAGACGCTGGCGCCCGTCCTTGTAGCCTTGTTTGTAAGAGGGGTGTTTGCGGGGGAGTTCGGTGAGCAGATCGTCGATGGTCAGGATCCGGCGCACCCGGGGGAGGTGGCGGGCGTAGTTCGCGATGGCGTCGCTCTGGGAGTCGTCCAGCGGCTGATGGAGGATCAGGACGTCGGGTTCGGTGCGGGCGATCTCGGTGGGCAGCAGAATGCGCATCATGCCGGCCTGGGGCTGCTCGCAGATCATGGTTTGGGCGAGGCCGGCCTGGCCGATCACCCGCAGGGGGGCGCGGAGGCGGTATTCCCCGGCGCCTCCGGGGACAGGGATTGCCAGAATGCGTGGTCGGTCGTGGAAGTTGGCATCCCAGTCGATGGGGGCGACGTGCTCGGGCTGAAAGGCGTCGATCAGGCTGAGGTTGCGGTTGTAGGCCGGGTCATGGGCGAGACGGGGAAGCCAGCGGTCGAGCAGGGTCTCGTTGGCGCGCAGGACGGCGACCTGATCTGTGAGTCGGCCTTCGAGCTTGCGCTGGCGGGCCTGCATGGAGACGCCGCCGTAGTGGACGAGCGTGGCGTGGGGGGTCCAGACGATCTTGTGGCCGGCGCCGGTGGCGCGCAGGCAGAAGTCGAGGGCGCCGTGATAAAGCGTGAAGTCGGTGGTGTCGAAGCCGCCGAGCCGGGTGAGAACGCTACGCCGGACGAGCAGCGCGGAGCCGCTGGCGGCCTGGACGTTCTGGTCGCACAGGGCGCGTCCCATGTAGCCTGGGTCGGCCAGCTCGAGCTGATTGTCCCATGGGTTGCCGACCGTGCCGTGCATGCCGAGGAACCAGCAGCCTTGCTGGGTCTTGCCGGACTCGGGGTAGCTGAGCCGGGGGGCGACGATGGCCACTTCAGGGCGCTGGGCGATGCCCATCAGCCGGTCCAGCCAGTTGTCCTGCACCACATGGGTGTCGTTGTCGAGGAACAGGAGGTAGTCGCCGCGGGCCGCTTCGGCACCGGTGTTGGCGCTGGCCGACCAGCTGAACTCGCCGGGGCAGGGGATTACGCGGATCGACCGTGCCTTCTTCGGTGGCTCGTTGCGCAGGGTTTCCAGATAGCGCAGGGTGTCCGGGTCGGCGCTGCTGTTGTCCACGACGATGATTTCGTAGTTCGGGTAGCGGGTGCGTTCCTGCAGGCTGTCGAGCAGCGGCCGGAGGTATTCCTCGCGTTCCCGGGTGGGGATCACGATGCTTACCAGGGGCTGGGCGGGCCAGCTGTATTCGACGCGCCGGGTTCCGTACAGGGCTCCGTCGAAGACCCGGGCGTCCAGGCCGCAGCGGCCGAGGTGATCGATGAGGGCCTGTTTTTCGGCTTCGGGCTGGAGGGCTCGCCGGGATGCCCTTGGCAGATGGACCAGCATCTTTTCGACATGGCCGATGGCGGTCGGCCCGTCTTGGTCGAGGATGCGCAGGCTGAGGTCGTAGTTCTCGGCCCCGGCATGGCTGCCATAGCGGCCAGCGGCCAGGAAAGCTTCCTTTTTCACCAGCACGAAGCAGCCCAGATAGGCCTGGGCACGCAGGAGATCCAGGTTGAAGTCGGGCTTGAAGAGAGGCTGGCTATAACTGCCGTCGAGCTCACGGGTATCTTCGTCGCAATAGATCAGGTGCCACTGGGGCCGCGCATTGATGTAGTCCGCAAAGATCTGCAGAGCCTGGGGCTCAAAGGTGAGGCCGGGCTCGATGCGGGCTGCCCAGCTGCCCGGTGAGGCGGCGGCCATCTCGTCGATGACGTAGTCGATGTGTACTGCGTCGCGCAGGGCCAGCCATTGCAGTTGCGGGGTGTCGTCGGCCTCGGGGGGCTTGGGCAGGGCGGTCACGACGGTCAGCAGCCACTCGGGGTAGATCTGGGCGGCAAGGCTGTCCAGGGTATCAGCGAGCAGGCTTTCCTCGCCGGGCTGGAGGGCCAGCAGCAGGTGGATGCCGGGGCGCTGCTGCCACTTGAGGACCATCCGCTCGGCGAGGAGCTGGGCGTCGATCTCCTGGGGGGTGGTGCGCTTGCGCCAGGTTTCATAGCGGATGGCTTCAGGGGCCGGCTGCCGCTTGGTGGCCTCCGTATCCGCCGAAAAGAAGTGCTCGGGGGCGCGGCAGATCGCCTCTGCCTCGGCGAGGGAGGCTGCCTGGATGACCGCCGGGCTGTAGCGGGGCGTCAGACGCGCCGGAGCGAGGGCTGGAAACTTGTCGCGGAAGCGTCGTTCGTAGCGTAGCCAGTCACTGCCGAAATTGCCGGGAGAACTGTGGACGAGGAGCAGGTCCTTGCAGACGCCGAGGCGGAAGCCGGCCAGGTGGCAGCGGTAGGTGAAGTCGATGTCGTAGAGGTGAAAGCCGTCGAAGCTGCTGCTGTCGAATCCGACCTGTTCAAAGACTTCCCGGTGTCCGGCGATGAAGACGCCGTCGAGGGCTTCGACGGCAATGTGGCGGTCGGGAGTGGTGTCGTAGTAATTGATGGAGAACTGCTCGGTCGGCTTTCCCACCGGGCCGTGAATGACCAGCCCGGCCAGGTTGGCTGGCCCGCCGTTGGGCCAGAAGGCGCTGTGCAGTTTGCGCGGCCCGGCGACGCCGATCACGTCGAATTGCCGGAGGCCCTGTTCGAGCAGTTCGGCAAAGGCGTCGCCGCACAGGAAGTCGATGTCGTCGTGACAGAAAACCAGGGTCTGGTAGCGGGCCCGCGAAAGGCCGCGTGTGTAGCCTTCGGACAGCCCGCGTGCGTCGTCGATGCGGATGACCTCGTAGGTGGTGCGGCAGATGCGTTCGAGGCGCCAGTTGAGGTGGTAGAACTTTTCGTCGTTGATGGAGCAGATGACGAAGCTGATCCCCTGGCGCTCCAGCGGGCGTGCGGCGGGAGCAGCCCCCGGGAAGACGTTCTGGACCACGAAGGTGCCTTGGGGAGGCAGAAGCGGGGATACCCAATGACAGTGTGAGCGCTGCTGCGCCCGGGGACTGGGCGCGGGCAGGCGCGGCGGCGTCTGTATGCAGAAGCGCCAGGTCGGCGCTTACCATTTCGCGGATCAGGGCTTCGAAGGAGATCTCGGGCGTCCATCCCAGCAAGCGCCTGGCTTTGTCGGCGTCGCCGCACAGTTCGAGTCCCTCGCTGCGGCGGCTCGGGTCGGGCTGAAAGGTGACGTGATCGCGGAAATCGAGCCCGGCGGCTTCGAATGCGATTCGGCAGAGGTCGGCGATGCTGTGGGTGATGCCGGTGGCGATGACGAAGTCTTCGGCTCGCTCCCGCTGCAGCATGCTGTGCATGGCCCGCACGTGGTCACGGGCATGACCCCAGTCGCGCCGATGCTCGGCGTTGCCCAGCTGGAGGGTTTCGGTGACGCCTGAGGCGATGCGCGCCACGCAGCGGGTGACTTTGCGGGTGACGAACTGAGCCGGCCGCAGGGGGCTT
The DNA here is from genome assembly GCA_023150055.1 of Gammaproteobacteria bacterium. Taxonomy (GTDB): domain Bacteria; phylum Pseudomonadota; class Gammaproteobacteria; order Steroidobacterales; genus QUBU01. The sequence goes on from JAKLLP010000128.1 coordinate 3,648, forward strand.
TCGTGGTTGTAGAGGATCGCTCCGCAGGCGAACAGGCCGTACTGGTCGCGGTAGGCCTGCAGCATGTGGAGGGCGTAGGTCTTGGCCGCGCCGTAGGCGTTGGCTGGAGATGGGGGAGTGTGCTCGTTCTGGGGCGAGACGACGCAGCGGGCGAAGATCTCGCTGCTGAGGGCCTGGCACAGACGCGAATGGGGTGAGTGGCGGCGGATCGCCTCGAGCAGGCGGGTGACGGCCAGACCGTTGATGTCGCCGGTCTGTTCCGCGTCGTCGGACAGATGGGCGCTGGAGGCGCGGGCGCCGAGGTTGTAGATCTCGTCGGGCTGTTCGGCAGCGATGAGGGTGGCGATGGCGTCCTGGCTGCGGAGGTCGAGATGGCGCAGAGGGGCAGGGTAGCCTCCGGCCAGCGCGACTGCGTCACGATGGGTCGTACCAATGATCGTGTAGCCCTTGGCCAGCAGCAGCTCGGTGAGGTAAGTGCCGTCCTGGCCCAGGGCGCCGATGACGAGCGCCTTCTTCGGGGCGCTTCCGGAGTGGGGTGTGGCTGCCGCGGGCGTCATGGCTGTCGGCGGTGGTCAGTCGTCGTGCCGGAAATACTTGAAGCCGTTACGGCCGACGAGATCGTCGCGGCGGGCTTCGTTCAGGTCCTGGAGCGTCATTTCCTCGACCAGTTCGTGGAAGCTCGTGCGCGGTGTCCAGCCCAGTATCTGGCGTGCCTTGGTGGCATCACCCAGCAGGGTGTCCACTTCGGTGGGCCGGAAGTAGCGTGGGTCGACGGCCACGATGCAGTTGCCGGTCTCGTGGTCGAAGGCTTTCCGGTCGAGCCCTTCGCCCTCCCAGCGCAGATGCATGCCTAGCGTGCTGGCGGCTGCATCGACGAACTCTTGTACGGAGTGCTGGACGCCCGAAGCGATGACGAAATCCTGCGGCGTGTCCTGCTGCAGCATCAGCCACATGGCTTCGACGTAATCGCGGGCATGCCCCCAGTCGCGCAGGGCGCTGAGGTTGCCCAGGTAAAGCCGCTCCTGCATCCCGAGCTTGATGCGGGCGAGGGCGCGGGTGATCTTGCGGGTCACGAAGATCTCGCCGCGGATTGGCGATTCGTGGTTGAACAGGATGCCGTTGCAGGCGAACATCCCATACGCTTCCCGGTAATTGACGGTGATCGCGTAAGCGTACAGCTTGGCTGCGGCGTAGGGCGAGCGGGGGTAGAACGGGGTGGTTTCCCGCTGCGGGACTTCCTGCACCAGGCCATAGAGCTCCGAGGTGGAGGCCTGGTAGAAACGGGTTTGATCGCCGAGCCCGGCGATGCGGATGGCTTCGAGGAGCCGCAGGGTGCCGATACCCACGGTGTTGGCCGTGTATTCGGGTTGCTCGAAGGAGACAGCCACGTGGCTCTGGGCTGCCAGGTTGTAGATCTCGTCCGGGCGCGTGTGCTCGACGATGCGGATCAGGCTCGATGAGTCGGTGAGGTCGCCGTAGTGCAGCGTCAGGTCGAGCCCTGCCTCGTTGGTGGGGTGCAGCAGGTGGTCGATGCGAGCGGTGTTGAACTGAGAGGCGCGGCGGCGGATTCCGTGCACCGAGTACCCTTTGGCGAGCAGGAGTTCGGCGAGGTAGGCGCCGTCCTGGCCGGTCACGCCGGTGATCAGGGCTGTCTTTTTGGGCATCGGAGATCCTCCTTATTGTGTACCGGAGACGACGGCCGTGTCGGAGATCACGAGGTTATGCCCGAACGAGGATTGGCTGATGCCGCCACGGATGCGTCGGATGATGAGGTAGCTGTTGAGTCGTTCGAGCAGGAAACCCACGGAGCGTCGCTGGTAGCCGGTACGTGAGACGAAGTGGGGAGAGTCAAGAAATGACGCCGCACGACGCAGCACGCCGAAGATCTCGGCGTAGGACGCCTTGGTGAAAATGCCGATGTTGCAGGACGGGATGTGGAGTTGCATCGACAGGAATTCGGCGCACTCGAGGGGCGAGAGGACCGCCGTTTCGGTCAGGAATCTGGCGAAATTCAGCATGTCTTCGAGGACATGGCTCTGGGCGTACTGGTAGAGCATCCCGCCGTGGAACTGCACCGGCGTGTTGAAGAGTTCCCCCGGGCTGACTCGCGAGAAGGAGGATTCGAAAGCATCCAGGTCTGCGGCGCGGATGGCCGTGGCCCAGGGCAGGTTGGAGGAGCGCTGACCCACCGGCGGTGCTTCGGGCGAGACGAAGCGCCGGTAATGGAAGATCCGGATGTAATCGCGACCGGCAGCCAGGGGCTGGAGCCTGTCCAGAAGCCACAGCAACTGCACATATTCGGAGAGGGCACTGCCGTGGGGGCCGAAGTAGCTGTCTTCCACCAGTGCCAGGCGCTTGGGGCCGGCGATCAGCCGCGGGGCGATCATCAGGTCGATGTGCCGTTCGTGAGTCTGCGGAAAGGGAAGGTGCCCGAGGCAGACATTGAGTGTGTTGGGGGCGCTCATGGGATGGGATCCGTGCTAGCTCGAGAACAGCAGGTTCTGGGGGAGGCCGGTGCCGGCGTTGATGCGCTGGAAGGTGCTGATGATTTCCGGGGCGACTGCCGCCGGGTCGACCCACCAGTCTTCAAAGGGGATCGGCTGCGGTGACACGGGCGGAAACAGGACGCAGACGTCGCGCGCGACAGGTACGTAGCCGTGGGCCGCAAGGATCTGGCGACTCTCGTCCCGGGCGCGCATGTCGCCCGTGTAGGCGTCGGTCTCGAAGGTTATGACCGAAAAGCGCCATGTCTCGAGGGGCAGGCGTTTGAGCACGGCCAGGGTGTTGATGCTGGGGTCGATGTCCAGCTGAAGGTAATCGAGGCGTCTGACTTC
>JAKLLP010000129.1 GCA_023150055.1 Gammaproteobacteria bacterium
GAGACACCGATGATGCAGGCGATTCCCGGCGGCGCCATGGCGCGGCCATTCGTTACCCACCACAATGTGCTCGATCGGCAGCTTTACCTGCGGATTGCCCCGGAGTTGTACCTGAAGAGGCTGGTCGTCGGTGGCTTTGAGCGGGTGTACGAGCTCAACCGCAATTTCCGTAACGAGGGCATGTCCACGCAGCACAACCCCGAGTTCACGATGCTGGAGCTGTACATGGCCTTCGCGGACTATGGAGTGCTGATGGACCTCCTTGAGCAGTTGCTGAAAAGCCTGGCTGAAACGCTTTTCGGGGGTGCATTGGTCGAGTACCAGGGCAATACCTACGATCTCGGCGTCCCGTTCCGCCGCGCAACCATCGAAGAGCTCGTTGCCGAGAACAACCCGGGTCTCGATCCGCGCGGGCTTCGCGAGGTGGAAATCCTGCGTGCCCATTGCCGGGTGCTCGGGATCGCGCTGCAGGATGGCGTCGGTGCGGGGAAGCTGCTCACCGAGATCTTCGAGAAGACTGCGGAGCATCGCCTGGACGCGCCGACCTACGTGACCGGGTTTCCGGCTGAAGTGTCGCCGCTCGCGCGGCGTAGCGATGCCGATCCCTTCCTCACTGACCGCTTCGAACTGTTCATCGCGGGCCGGGAAATCGCCAATGGCTTTTCCGAGCTCAACGATGCCGAGGACCAGGCCGAGCGCTTCCAGGCGCAGCTGCGACAGAAGGCGGAGGGGGACGAGGAGGCGATGTTCTACGACGCCGATTACGTCACGGCGCTGGAGTATGGCCTGGCCCCGACCGCCGGTTTGGGAATTGGCATCGACAGGCTGGTCATGCTGTTGACGGACCGACCCTCGATTCGCGACGTGCTGCTGTTCCCGCACATGCGCGACGCCTGATCCGACCCGCCCCCAGTGCAGTCAGGCGGGGGCTTCCGGGATCGGGTAGGGCAGGGGCAGGCGGGTGAGCTTCGCGCGCCCCGGCTCCAGGCAACAGGCGCCCGCTGATTCATCGAGACGCATCACCGCGAGCAGTTCGCAGCCGTCGCCTGCCCGCGCGGCGCTGACGACCTGGCCGATCACCCCGGTTTCCCCGTGCACTGGGGTGCCGGGAGTCGGCGGGGCGGCCGCGCAGCGATAGTGCAGCATCCGGCGCTTCACGCGTCCCAGGAAACGCATACGGGCAACGATCTCCTGCCCGGTGTAGCAGCCCTTGCTGAAACTGACGCCGTCGAGCAGATCCAGGTTGACCATCTGCGGGACGAATTCACAGCTGGTGGCCGGCACGATGAACGGAAGGCCTGCACGAACGTCCGCGAGTTGCCATGCGTCGCTGTTGCCCGTTGTTGCCAATCCGGGGCAGGCAGCCATGAGTTCCTGCTCCGGTCCGACGAATATGGCTCTCGTGGCATCCGCGGCGAGTTGCTGGATCGATGGCTGCAATTCCGCGGTCAGGAGCTCTCCATCGTGCTCCCTCGCGATGATTCCGGTCAGTGGTGTCTCGCAGAGTGTCAGGTCGACATTCGCCCGAAGCACGAACAGCTTCAGGCGAGCGAGCAATGAAATTACCGATACCGCGGGCGCGATCATGCCGATGCCTTGCGGTAGCGCGACGAGATGACCTGCCCAGAGCAATCGGCCCCGGGCATCTGCCCAGCCGCCGATACAGGTTGTGCCGCGCTTCAGCCGGCGTACATCCTGGGTGAGCTGACCCTGCAGAAAAGCCTGATGATCATTGCCACTGATCGCTATCAGGCGCAGGTGATCCAGTCTGACGGTGGTGGGCAAGGGGCGGGGACCGCTCATCAGGCAAAGGGGATTCGCGTAATCCGCAACTGGCGCGTGAGAGCCCATTCTGGCACACTAAAACGCGTGTCAGAACCCAGTCCCAGACCGAACGACGAGCGCGAGGAGACATCCGGGGAAGCCGCCCTGAGCCCGGTCCCTCCGAAAGATGCCAGCGCGCCGCGGCGGGAGTCGGGAGGGCCCCGAGGCCCGGAGCCCACCCGTTTCGGGGACTGGGAGCGCAACGGCCGCTGCATCGATTTCTGAATCTGCGCGCGTCGCCGACGCAGGCAAGGTTGCCGCCTGCTCTGGCATTCGAGTGCTATAGCCGGCCCGGTACCTGCTAGGCGGGCGATGGGGCCGTGGCTTTTTTTTGTGTGAGGGAGAACTCAGATGACGACGAGGCAGGCAAACCGTCCGCTGTCTCCGCATCTCGGCGTGTACCGCTGGCAGATCAGCAATACGCTGTCAATTTTCCATCGCTTGACCGGGGTCGCGATGTCCCTGGGAGCACTGGTTCTCACCGGGTGGATCGTTTCGATCGCGGCCGGGCCCGATGCCTACCTGGATCTGGTCGATGCGCTTGGATCTCCGCCTGGCGTGCTGGCACTGGCCGGCTGGACGCTGTGTTTCTTCTACCACCTCTGTAACGGGGTTCGACACCTGTTCTGGGATGCGGGGAAGGGTTTCGAGATCCCGGAGGCCCGCCGCAGCGGCATCATGGTGGTCGTGACCAGCACCCTTCTTACGCTCGTTTTCTGGATCGCCATCCTCGCAGGCCGTTGGAGCTAGCTTATGGGTTTCAGGTCGCCTCTTGGTCGCGCACTGGGGCTTGGTTCAGCCAGGTCGGGCTTCGCGCACTGGTGGGGCCAGCGGCTCTCGGCAGCGGCACTGGTGCCGTTGGGTCTGTGGTTCATGGTGAGCGTGATGGGTCTGCCCAGCACCGATTACTGGGCAGTGTCTGCCTGGGCCGGCTCGCCGTTGCATGCGGTACTGCTGGTGCTGCTGCTGGCAAGCCTTCTTTATCACTCGAACCTCGGTCTCCGGGTCGTCATCGAGGATTACGTTCATGGCGCGACGAAGGTGGTGACGCTGGTGCTCGTGCAGTTCCTGCACATGCTGCTCGCGGTGGCGGGTGTCTACGCCATCGTGGCGTTGTCTGCTGGAGGCCAGTGATCCGGGCCTGGCATCCCCGGCCGTTTACTGTCAGGACTGCACTATGACCAGCGAATATGCCTTTACCGACCACTGCTATGACGTGGTGGTCGTCGGAGCCGGTGGCGCGGGCCTGCGCGCTACCTTCGGCCTGGTCGAGGCCGGGTTGTCCACGGCCTGCATCACCAAGGTGTTTCCCACGCGCAGCCATACCGTAGCTGCGCAGGGGGGAATCAGCGCTGCGCTTGGCAACATGGGCGAGGATGACTGGCGCTGGCACATGTACGACACCGTCAAGGGCTCCGACTGGCTCGGCGACCAGGACGCCATCGAGTACATGTGCAAAGAGGCGCCGCAGGCGGTGATAGAGCTGGAGCACTACGGTGTGCCGTTCTCGCGCACCGAAGACGGGCGGATCTACCAGCGGCCTTTCGGCGGCATGACTACCCATTTCGGCAAAGGTACGGCGCAACGGACCTGCGCGGCCGCGGACCGCACCGGCCACGCCATGCTGCACACGCTGTACCAGCAGTCGCTCAAGCACAATGCGACGTTTTTCATCGAATACTTTGCGCTCGACCTCATCATGGAGGGGCGCGAGTGCCGCGGCGTCGTTGCTCTCGACATGGCAACCGGCACTCTGCACCGTTTCCGTGCCCATCGCGTCATCCTGGCGACCGGTGGCTACGGGCGGGCGTATTTTTCCTGTACCTCGGCGCACACCTGCACCGGGGACGGCAATGGCATGGTGTTGCGCGCCGGTTTGCCGCTGCAGGATATGGAGTTCGTGCAGTTTCACCCCACCGGCATCTACGGTTCCGGCTGCCTCATCACCGAGGGGGCACGCGGGGAGGGTGGTTACCTGACCAACTCCCGCGGTGAGCGTTTCATGGAGCGCTATGCCCCGAATGCCAAGGATCTCGCGTCCCGCGATGTCGTGAGCCGCTCGATGACCGTGGAGATTCGCGAGGGTCGTGGCGTCGGCGAGGAGCATGATCACATCCACCTGCACCTCGAACATCTGGGGCCGGACGTCATCGACGAGCGCCTTCCCGGAATCGCGGAAACTGCCCGGATCTTTGCCGGGGTGGACGTCACCAAGGAACCGATCCCCGTGTTGCCGACCGTCCACTACAACATGGGTGGCATTCCGGCCAACTACCACGGGGAAGTGCTGACACTGGAGGCGGGCAATCCGGATGCAATCGTGCCGGGCCTGATGGCGGTCGGTGAGGCGGCCTGCGTGTCGGTGCATGGGGCGAATCGCCTCGGTTCCAACTCGCTGCTTGACCTCGTGATTTTTGGTCGTGCAGCAGCTTACCGCTGTGCGGAATTGTTGCGTGGCGCGGGCCGGCCAAAGCCGCTGGCCCCTGACGCCGGTGATAAGACCGTGGCGCGCCTCGACCGCCTGCGTAACGCGGACGGTAGCCGGCCGACGGCCGACATCCGGCTCGAAATGCAGAAGGTCATGCAGTCGCATGCGGCTGTGTTCCGCAGCGGCGAATCGTTGCGGGAGGGGGTAGATAAGCTCCGACGCACCTTCAGTTCGTTCGGAGACGTGCGGGTCAGTGACCGCAGTCTCGTCTGGAATACCGATCTGGTCGAGACGCTGGAACTCGACAACCTGTTGCGCCAGGCGATGGCAACTATCGTCGCTGCCGAGAATCGTCAGGAGAGCCGTGGGGCTCACGCGCGAGAGGACTTCCCGCAGCGCGATGATGAGAAATGGTTGAAGCATTCGCTCATCTGGGTAGCCGAGGACGGTCGCGTGAGCATCGACTACCGCCCGGTGCATCTGCAGACGCTGACCCGGGACGTCGAGACCGTGCCGCCCAAGGCTCGTGTTTACTGACCGGGTAGCCAGAATGCCGATGCCTGGTTTCGGATTTCTCTCGAGGTGCGTTTGATGGCTGAGTTCAGACTCCCGGCAAACTCGCGCGTACAAGCGGGACGCGAGCACAAGGCGCCGGCTGGTGCGTCGCGTGTTCGCCGGTTCAAGGTCTATCGCTACGACCCCGGTTCGGGCGAGAACCCGCGACTGGATAGCTATGAGGTCGATCTGGATCGCTGCGGGCCGATGGTCCTGGACGCCCTGATAAAGATCAAGAATGAAGTCGACGCGACGCTGACCTTTCGACGTTCCTGTCGGGAAGGTATCTGCGGTTCCTGCGCGATGAATATCGACGGCACCAACACGCTCGCGTGCACCCAGGCGATCAGCGACATCAACGGCGACATCAGCATCTATCCGCTGCCGCACATGCCGGTAATCAAGGATCTCGTGCCGGACCTGACACGCTTTTACGCGCAATATGCATCGATCCGGCCCTGGCTGCAGACGCGCACGCCACCGCCACCGCCGGACCGGGAGCGACTGCAATCGAAGGAGGAGCAGGAAAAAATCAACTCCCCCTCGGCCTGTATCCTCTGCGCCTGTTGTTCGACCTCCTGTCCGAGTTATTGGTGGAACAGCGACCGGTATCTCGGGCCGGCCGTCTTGCTGGCAGCGTACCGGTGGCTGGTGGATAGCCGGGACGAGGCAACCGGCGAGCGCCTCGATGACCTCGAGGACCCGTTCCGTCTCTACCGCTGTCACACGATCATGAACTGCACCTGGGCTTGCCCGAAAGGTCTGAACCCGGCGCGGGCGATCGCCGAGATCAAGCAGATGATCGCCGCACGGCACCTGTAGAGAGGTGGCGGAGGGCGGGCAGCGTCCGTCCGGCATCGGGAGGAGTGTTGTCTGATCCAGAGATCAACCGACTGCGCTGGCGATGCCGGCGTGGTATGCGTGAACTCGACGTGCTGCTCCTCAGTTATGTCGACAGGCGCTACGCCCAGGCCGATCCGGACGACAAGTCGGCCTTTCGCAGCCTGCTTTCTCTTCCCGATCCCGAGATTCTCGGCTTGCTGATGGGACGGTCGCGCAGCGACGATGAGAGGATTCAACGGATCGTGGAGCATGTTCTCGATGACCGGGTTCCTCGAGGCGATCGAGCTCAGAGCTGAGTCGGCGCTGTTCCCGCTTTTGTTCTCGATTCCAGCGGTATTGGCGGCTCTCGGTGCCGTCATGGTCGCCGATCTGCCGCCATCGGTTCGCTACGGCATGTTCGTCATGATCCTGGTGATGAGCGTCCTGGAGCGCCGGAGACATTCCGCCGGGATGGCTGTAGAACGCGCGGTCCTCGGCGCGGATGGCGCGTGGCGAGTTTACGGCGTGACCGGCGCAGCGATGCGCGCCCGGCTCACGCGGTCCTGGGGCGCATCCGGCGGACCAGTCATCGCCCTGGAATGGGCGTGTGAAGGCGGCGCGCATCGGCGGGCGTGGTTCATGCGCCGGCAGGTCGATTCGCGCAGCTGGCGGCGGCTGCGGGTGCGTTTGCGCTTCGCGTAGAATGCGTTCATGAGCGCTGCGGCGCGACAGTGAACAAACGCGACCTG
>JAKLLP010000012.1 GCA_023150055.1 Gammaproteobacteria bacterium
CATCGCTGCTTCGGCATGCCCCGCCGGCGGATCCGCCAGCTCATCGGCGGCTCTCTTCGAATGAATACCGCGGGCCATGAAGGGATGGCGCCGGCATCGAGGAACACGCGCGATCTCCGTGGCCGGCGCCTCGTTGAGCAGCTCGATAACTTTCGTCAGATCTGCTGGATAACCAGCGGTTACCGCACCGTTTTCGATATGCTGTCGAACCTGGCTACGCAGCGTCCCGACATATCGGTCAGCTTGACTTCAGCGGACATCGTTCACTCGTGGTGGTCAGCGCCGACGAGGGCTGCGTCGCGAATCGCCGTAGCGTCCGCCTGTTCGGCCGTGAATGTCGCATTAGCTGTGCTGACGCACGCCGTCTTGTCGATGCCGTTGAGCGCGTCGCACTTCTCCTTGGCGATCTCGTATTGGCCATTGGCTGTCGCCCTGGCGACGTCGAAGTCCGCGTTCGCAGTCGTGATCATGGCCTCGGATTCGGCTTTGGTCAGCTTCCTGCGCGCGCTGCCGTCGGTCCTGGCGTAATCCTGCTGCGCGGCGACCAGCTCGTCATTGGCAGCCGCAACCGCCTCGTTCGCGTCCTGACGGACCGCATCGACATTCCGGGCGGCATCTTCGCGTGCCTTTGCGACACTCTCCGCTGAATCCGCGGAATTGCCCTGGCAGCCGGCAATCATCAGCGCGGCGACGGCCGCAAATGGTGTGAGTCGATTGGTCATGACTGTTGCTCCTGGTGGGTGTGAAAGTCGCCCGACGCTAGGACCCTGTCCGGGCAATGGATCATCTACTGCGGCCGCCCCACGCCGCGCGGACTTGCTGAACCAAAAACGGCAGGTACTGCATTCCGTAGCGCATAATCACAGCCCCCACCAAACTCGCGACGGAGGCCGTGCTGACGACGTTCGTGCCGGCGGATGAGGAACCCGTTTGCGGCTTCGAGCGGCGCGCAAGCCAGAATCCCAGCAGACCCGCTGCCGCCGCCGCCAGCGCCAGCGTGGTGGGCCGGGCCAGGTTCGCGCGAAAAGCGGCCGCCGCCCGTCGCAGCTGGTCGCGGGCCTCGCACCCGGATTGAGCGACCCGCAGTTCCGCTGCATGGATCGCAGCCAGACCGGGCGCCCGCATCATGGCGGGGGTGACTGGACGGGGGGTAACCCGGCCACCTGCCGGCGGGTTGCGGAGAAACGCAGGTCTTCGCTCATGCCGATGCAGACGCGGATCAGCGCGGCGCCGGCAAGCAGATTGAGTGCCGCGATGGCGATCACCGCCGTGATCGGCGACAAACCCAGAGATATGGTCCACATCGCAGCAGCGGCCAGTAACCCCAGCCATGCCGCAACCATGCAGATGGCGGCGATCAGCCCGCACGCGGCCATCCACACGAGTGCGAGACCGGCGCGGCGCGCCTCGAGCGACATCAGCTCGAGGAGACCGGCCAGCGCAGCGCGCGCGGAACAGAACGCGCCCGACAAGTCGTCGAGAACACCGGGCGCCGGGAGGTCGGTCCCGGCGCGCACGCCATCAACTTGTGTCGCTGAGCTCATGCCGTCCCCGTCTGGCACGGTACTCTGGGCACGCAGAGGGCCCAGGCGTTGCCCGCTCCGGATAACATCAGCGTAGGATGATGCGGCTGAGCACAAAACCCGCGACCACCGCAATGCCGACCGATTTCAGCGGATTGGCCGCGACGTAACTGCAGGTGTCTGCTACCAGCTTCTTCTGCGTGGCCTTCAGGCTTGCGCCCTGTTCGCTCAGCCAGTCGGCTGTCGGTGCAGCAGCGTTCGCCGCCGTATCCACCGCCTGGTGCGCCATTGCTGCGACCCGGTCTATGGTTGGCTTGACATTGAGTACCGCATCATCTGCTGCTCCGTTGATCGAATTGACGGCAGCGTGGGCGATCGAGGATGCTTTGTGCAGGGTGCCCTCGCTGTTACCGGGCAGCGCAGCTACAAAAGGCGGGTTGCCGCGTATGGTGGTTTCCACAGGATTCTCCTAATTGTTGAAAACAAGATAGATGATGACCAGCACTACGACCGGGATGCCCATGATCCAGCCGAGAAGATACTTTCCCATGAGCTCAGTCTCCTTCAGGTTGAAGTCGCATTTCTGCTGACCCCGCCGGCGCAATCGCTTTTCTGGTAGCTGATTCGAAACACGGAGTCAGTCGGCACGATGCAGACAATACACAGCCAGTCGGCAGCCATCCGTGCGGTAGGGTACCGACTGAGGCACCAGGCACCCCCAAGGCCCACCGGCTGAACTCGAAGTCTTGCTCGAGCAGATCGTCACGCGCGTCGCCCGGCAACGATCGGGCGTTGGGACGCCCAGCGGCGCCCGAATGAACCCAGGAGGCCGAGCGCAGACCCGAGCAGCCAGATGGTGGCCGGTAACGGCACGGCCGAAGCCGGAGCACTGCCGGCAAAGGAGGCCTGCCGCCTGCCGGACTTGGCCACATCCATCCCATACGCCCGCGCCGCAAAGAACGCGTGATCGCCAGCAACGTGGCCCGTGGAGAGGCTGACGTAGTCCGTGAGGACGTCCGATGCGATATCGGCGATCGAGAACGTCAGCTCGTCCACCCGGTTCGCACCGTTGCCCTTGAGAGCGACGTCGAAGCGACCGAAACCGCCCAGGCTACCGCCGTTCGTGGCCCGCCACCCGTCCGGAAGGCCGGTGACGTCCACTGGTTCGGCAGTGGCGCCCGGCGCAATGTTGAAGCTGAATTTCTGGATGCCAAACCGGTCACCGGCAGCTTCGCGCAGGGGATCGAGCAGCCGAACGGCAAAGTCGATGGCACCGTCCGTCCCGTCGCTGATCGTGACCTGCAGGTAACCGACGTTATCGGCCATCGAGCCCGACTGGTCCAGCACGTAGGAAAGGGATGCTGCCGATGCGTTGCCGGCGGAAGCAAGCCCGAGCATCAGCAGCGCAGATGCCTGCACGTTTGAATTCTTCGCGGTAATCAATCTGTATCTCCCGAAAATATTTGTTGGTTGTGTTCGACGTCGTCACTTTCAGACATTGAGAGCCCGTGGTCTGTTCGCTGACAGACACACTCGACCAGCTCGACAGCGGACAGACCACTAAACCTGTTCTGCGCCAGAACACCCTCATGAACATTTCCCTGCCCGCCTTGCGCTATCCGTCCGGCTCCCTCGAGCCCCGCATTTCGCGACGCACGCTAGCCGCGCGCCACTGGCATCAGCACGCTGTGTATCGGGAGAAGACGAGAGCGCTGGTCAAGGAGCCGCCGCTGGAGTCAGTACTGATCGAGGAGATCGTCCTCGGCGCCACCTCGCCCGCAATTGTTCGGTGTGGTGGCGCAGGTATGGGTTCGGCCGGGCATCCATCGATGCATGGCCCGACGTTTTTCCTCGCCGCTACGTCTGCTGGGGCACAGACGGACGCGCCCCGGAGTGCTGAACTACACCAATCGACGCGTTCTTCAAGCACCCTCGCCGGGGGTGCGCGACGCGAGGGAGACTGACATGTATATCGGTGGCGGCGCTATATTGGTGATCATCGTTTTGTTGATTGTTTTCCTGTAGGAATCACTCGCCGTTGAGTGCGGTTATGCCGGCCGCCGCGGCCGGCTTTCCCGTGGCTCGGGTCACAGCCAGTATTGGCCCAGCCGGCTGAAGAACTCCTTGAAGCGGTCCAGCCACGGGCGCCGCTTCCAGGCTTCGAGGGTGATCTCGTTGCTCCGTGCCATGTCGGTAATGAACAGTTTCTCCATGGCGCCGCCGAAGTCCTCGCCGATGACCACGGCGTGCAGCATGATCTGGGAACTCTCATAGACGTGCACACCCGCGCGCAGCAGATCTCCATAGCACGATCGCGAAATGTGCAGCAGCATGGGAGCGTCGGAGAAGCCGGTGACGATGATGCGGACATCGACCCCTCTTGCCGCCGCCTCGATCATGGTGTCGAGGAAATCGGGATCCGGCCCGAAGTACGACTGCGTGATCCAGATCCGGCTCGCGGCTGCTTCCATGGCGTAGCCATAGGCGCTGCGGATGGACGATACCTTTCCGTCGCCGCCGACGGCCGACAACACCCGGACCAGATCGCGGCCGTGGGCCTCGAGTTTGGGGAAGAACCGGTCTTCGCCTTCATCGCGCTGGCCCCCGCCTTCCTCCCAGTTTTCGAGAAACAAACGCTGGAACCCTGCTACGGCAGGTCCCCGCACCTCAATATGGGTATCGCGCCACCCGGCCGGCTTCGCCGGCCTCGTGCGGCGCCGCGACACGGAACTGCTGGCGTAGTTTCGATCGAGATTGATGCCGCCCGTGAAAGCGACCTCGCCATCGACGATCAGGAGCTTGCGGTGATCGCGGACATTGAGGTCCATGGGATTGCCGCCGGTCAGCGGATTGACGGGATGAAACTCCACGACACCGATCCCTGCCGCCTTCATCCGCTCGAAGAACCCGTCGGAGCTCGGGCCGCTGCCGATGCTGTCGTAAATGAGGCGAACCTCGACGCCCTCCCGGCTCTTCCTCATCAATGCGTCGGCAAAGCGTTCACCGACCTCGTCCTCATTGAAGATGTAGGTTTCCAGGTTGATGTGGTTTTTGGCCGCAGCGATCGCGGCCAACATCGCCGCGTAGGTGTCGGGGCCGTCCACCAGCAATCGAACGGCGTTGTCCTTGAAAAGTGGCTCGTCGCTGATGGTCTGCGTCAGCGCCACGAGCCGCTCGATGGCCCCGGGATCGCGCGAATCCGCGACCGCCTCTGCAACGACCGCATCGCCCCGGGCTTCGGTGATAGGGCCGCTGGCGCCCGCCACCTCCACGGGACTCGGGTCCTCCCGTTTCTGCTCTACGGTTACACATGACGACAGGATGAAGAATGACGACAGGATGGCCACGGCCCGGCTGCGCCGGACCTCGAAGCGCAAGCCGGCGTCACGACCGCGGGAAGCCTTGTTGGCCCACATACGCATAGCGACCTACAACGTGCGTGGCGGCGTGGGCCTCGACCAACGCAGGCTGCCCTCGCGCCAGCTGGAGATTCTGCGCCGCATTGGCGCGGACTGTATCGGCCTGCAGGAATTCGTCAACTACCCGGCGTTGGGCCGCGGCACCTTGCTGGACCACTGGAGCGAAAGCCTGGGGATGCAAGCCCGCTTTACCCCCTGTTTCCGCCGCGGCGGGCAGGAGTTCGGCAACGCCGTTCTCACGCGCTTCCCGATCGTCGATTGCACCGAGCACGACATTTCGGCTCCCGGGGGAAGAACCCGGGCCGCGCTGGACCTGCTCGTGGCGACGGGTGCGCGGACTCTGCAGGTGATCTGCCTGCACTGCGCCGTACGGGCCAGGCCGCGCGCTTTGCAGCGGCACATGATTGCAGCGCTCGCCGAACACAAGCGCGGCGATACCACGGTCATCCTTGGCGATTTCAACGAGTGGCGCTCCCGGAACCGGACCTTCCATGAGCTCCGGAACGAGTTTGCCACCGGACCGGCCCTGCCGACCTTTCCAGCCCTGGCCCCGGTCTTCCCGCTGGACCGCATCTGGGTCCATCCGCGCGACTGCCTGCTTTCGACTCATGTTTACTCTCATCGACCGGCTGCCTATGCCTCCGACCACTTGCCCGTGGTGGCGAGCGTCGCGCTGTGAAGGGTGTCGACCAACCAGTCAAGCGGCAGAAAGCGGCATTGGGCCTTGAAGGACAATCGCTGATTTCGTCGGGCAACAGGGTCTCGCCGTGCGCCTCCGCGAACTGCGTCACCCGGACGAATCATCGCGCTGCCGAGCCAGCTCCTTGCGTTTCATGTCCAGATACTGCGATTTCGTCAGCTCCTTGAGCTGTAGCGGGTAGCGCTCCGTTGCCGCGAACCAGGCTCGCAGGCGCCTTTCCTCGCGCACCTCCGACGGTAACGAAGTCGTTTCGAGATAGGCATCTATCGCCAGGAAATAGCGCATCACATTGCGCTCGATGGCACCCCGCAAGCCACCGACATGAATGGGCCGACCATCACCCGTTTGTCCGACCGTGCTGAAACCGATGCGGTTTCGCCCCACCGTGCCGAGATAGGTGCTCGCCGCCAGGCGTGCCGCCACTCCATAGGTGTACGCGTAGGACAAGTGAAGATAGGACTGCGTAGCGTCCAGAGGCGTCACCTCGAGTGACAGCTCGTAGTCATTGGTCCCGAATGGGCCCGAGTCGGCGTGCATCCGCAGAGCCAGATAATCGGTGGCTTGCGCATCTGCATCGAACGAGAAGCGTATTTCCCGGGTGTTCTCCAGCGCCTGTTCATGCTTTCTGCCGACGCTCAATACAATTTGCCGGGACGGCTTCCCCGGCAATGCCACGCAGCGCTTGGCGTTGAGATGCAGAATCAGGACATCGCACCATTGTGCAGCAGTGCGTAGGGTGAGCCGGATGGTCGCGAAGGGGTGCCCGACGACGGCGTGCACATGTCCGCTGAGCGCGTTGGCGGTCTGCGCGGACGTCAGGTGGAGCGGCTGACTGAACGAGGTGTTCGTCAGCTCGGGCTTGATGGTCTCGTACTGTTGCCGAAGGGCCGTGGCATCGGATGCGATTGTCGGTCCGCTGCATGCACACAACAGCAGGAGACCGGCGGCAAGGCGGCGCTCAATCGAAGTGCACGCCCAATTCCATGACACGCTGCACCGTCGTGCCACGGACACACACGCCTTGCCTGGAAACGTGTAGCAGTCAGGTCTCACAGCTCATGAGGAACCCTGGCCCTTTCTGGTGCCGAGCAACAGGAGTCCCCCGCCCGCGGCTAATGCGGCCACGCCGGCCCACACCGGGATGTTCACCGTTTCCCTGTCCCTGACACTCAGCTCGAGCGAGCCGAGTCTGGCCTTGGTCGTCTCTTTCGTATAGCTGAAACTACCGTATGCCAGCGCCAGAGCTCCGGCTATGAGCAGGACGATCGCCATCACTTTCAGTTGGCTCACTTACAGAACCCTCCGGCCGCGCAGCACCCGAAGCGCGAGGACTACCAGCGCGATAACCAGCAGGACATGGATAAAACCGCCCATGGTGTAGGAGCTGACGAGCCCCAGTAACCACAGGATAATCAAGATGACGGCGATGGTTTCGAGCATGTGTGCTGTCTCCGGTGGCGGGTGTTGCCGCGAAGAAGTAATACTGGCCCGGGACGCCATTTGAGTCTGTACGCTACCGAACCCGGGACCTGTTCCACGGATAACCTGACCAAGGCGCCGCAGTGCCCGGCTGCAGCCCGGGCGAGTAACAATGCGTGGGGCGGGTCTGGGCGCCGACTACCATGTCGGACATTGTTGCCACGCTCTCGCCCCGATAAATCGGCCGACGTGTGCTATCGCCGCTCAGAATACGGGTTTGGCAAGACCAGGCCGTGCGCGCCACGCAGTGGTCAACAGGCCGAGTGCGGCGCCGTTCGTCTTCATGACTCGGTGGCGGCTGTGAAAAACAGACCGGTTACCTTGCCGGCGGTCAGTAGCCGGTGGGTGTCCCAGACAATATCCTGACTCGAGGACCCTGCTCAGGACCGCTGTCGAAGCCTGCGATGGCGGTTGGTGGACCGGCGCGCGACATGTCGGTCGGAACGAGCGTTGGCGGCGCATCAGCCGAGCAAGTCGTTATAGGCTTTCCGATCAGCCGCGTAGCAGTCGCACGCGGCTGCCTTCAGGGCCGCACGATCGAGCACCGTGATTTCACCCCGGCGATAGCGGATGAGATCACGCCGCTGCAGATGGGCGGCAGCACTGGTGATTCCGACCCGCCGCACCCCCAGCATGTAAGCCAGAAATTCCTGGGTCAGGTGAAAGTGCTTGGAGTGAGCACGATCCTGGCTCATCAGTAGCCAGCGGGCGAGTCGTGGACCGACCTGGTGGAAGCGAGTGCACGCGGCCGCCGTCGCCAGCTGTGCCATCAGCACGTAGAGGTAGCGATTCAGGACTCGTCGCAGCGCATTGCTCCGGGCGAGTTCCCGACGAAACGACGCCGCGTCGATGCGCCGCGCCAGGCCCGGGCCCTGGACCAGGGCGCGCAAGGGCGTGGTGCCCACTCCAAGAGCGAGTTGCGCACCCAGCATGCCTTCGCGCCCGACCATGCCGACCTCGATCCCCGGTTTACCGTCAATCGCGGTCACCATCGAGATGAAGCCATCGACAGGAAAATACACATCGCGCAGGAGCTCGTTGGGAGCGTATAGCAAGGTACCGAGCTCCAGCTGCACGGATTCGGATACCGCGAGCAGCCGCAGCCGATCCCGGCGCGGAAGCAGTGCGATCAGATGATTTTCCGCGACGGTCACCAGACTCTCCCGGAAGTTGCCCAGCGGGCGGCAGGGGCATGAATCGGTGTCGGTGCGCAGCCGCTTGCCCCCGGTAATCTCGGCATGAGTATGCGCGTCGGGCAGTGGCGCCACTGTCTGCCACCGCACAGAGAACTTGCTCGCCGCGTCCGTGGGCCGCAGGCTCATCAGCCCGCAAGGTTGTCGAGTCAATCCGGCCGAATCGCGCTGACAGCACTGCCAGGGAAATAGCGCAGGCCGGAACGCCCCGCGCTGGCGGTGCGCCGGGGGTCCGCGCCAGTGCATCGCTCGAAGAATGCATAGCCGGTGTGCAGGCGCTTGGCGTGGTACATCGCGGTGTCAGCGCTGCGCAGCAGTACCTCGGGGCTGGCGCCATCGGCGGGGTAAATGGCAATACCGATGCTGGGGCGCACCGTGAGCGCGAGCCCGCCGATCTGCACGGGAGCCGAGACGGTGTCGACGAGCTTGCAGGCCAGATGGGCGAGTTGCTGGCGGTTCAGGGAATCCGCCAGCAGACACGCAAACTCGTCGCCGCCGAGGCGGCTCATCATGTCCTCCGCGCGAACCGCGCAGGCCAGTCGCGCGGCAGTGATTCGGAGCAGTTCGTCGCCAGCGTCGTGTCCATACCTGTCGTTGATCGGTTTGAATTCGTCGAGGTCGAGATACAGCACGGCAAACCCCGGACGCGGTGGCGTGACGCCGGCCAGTGCGTGCTTGAGATGCTCGCGAAAGCAGCCGCGATTCGGCAGCGAGGTCAGGCTGTCGTGCAAGGCCAGATAGCGCGCCTGCCTGGTTCTGGCCTCGGCGCCGGTCAGTTCGGCGCGGGTGTTGACCAGCGCGGCCCGCAACGCGAGAACTTCGCGTTCGACCTCTCGGTGCCGGGCGATCTCCTCCTGCAGCTTCGCCTGCAGTTGAGTCACGAGATCCTCGGGGCTTGTCAACGATCTTCGCCCACCGGGGGTTGGTTGCGAGCGTCGCCCGCCGGCGCCGGTGCGGGCAGCATCCCTATGGCGCCCTTGACGGCCACCACCGGAAGCGACGTCGCTGCCTCGACCGGTGGCGGTGCGCCCTCGGAGGTGAAGTCGGTTTTCTGCTGCGCCAGGCTTCTGGCCGCGGGGGCACGGGTAGTCGCAGGTCGTGTCATGTTGGATCCCTCCAGAGACTGGCGTGATGGATGCCGCCGCAAGTGCCTGCAGCGCGCGGCGAGGGAAATGCCGGATCACTGTGCTCCACCCACGGCAAAGGCAGCAATGACGGACTCATTGAAATCACGGAAATTCCCGGACTGCAACCGTTGATCAGATTATCGCGCGCGTGGTGCCGGGTCCGTGCGGTACCCCACGGAGTCGCGACCGACTTCAGTGCGTGACCGTACGGACCGTGCCGCAACCCATGGGTACTGTGGTTGTCCTGGCAGTAAAGCCTTCAAGGAGCAGGTGCATGAACATCATCGTCTGGCTGGTGCTTGGCGGGCTGATCGGCTGGGTGGCGAGCGTGGTCATGGGAGCCGACCACCGGCAGGGGATCCTTCTCAACGTGGTGGTCGGAATCGTGGGTGCCTTTCTGGGCGGCTGGCTTCTCAGCGGGTTGCTGGGAGTATCGACCATAAACCAGGGCAACTTCACCGTGGCCGGACTGCTCGTGTCGTTTCTGGGAGCCGTCATCCTTCTCGTGCTGGTCAAACTCGTGCGAGGTAATGCCGTGCGGTGAGGACCGCGATCGCAGTAGTCACACGCAGTAGTCACGCGAGCCGAATGTACGCTGACGTACAGACCTCCGCCCCGCCGGCGGCCACACTCAGCCCTTGCAATGAATTGTTCCCACAGCGGAGAAAACCAATGCCCGAGAACTCCCGAACACATGCCGGCCTGCGACCTGGTGTCGTGGCTGGTTTAGCCGGCGCGATCCTGCTCGCGGCCGGCTGTGCGTCAACGCCAGTGGCGCCAACCCAGTCACTGGATGCGGCCAAGGTCGCAATCACCAACGCCGAACGCGCAAACGCCGGCCGCTACGCCGGCGCGGAGCTGGGCGAGGCGCGCCAGAAGCTCGCGTTGGCCGACGACGCCGCGGAAAAGGAAGAAATGCTCGAGGCCGAGCAGCTCGCCGAGGAGGCGCGCGTCGAGGCTGAGCTTGCAACGGCCCGGACCGAGGCGGCAAAAGCCGTGGCGGTCAACAAGGAGATGGGCCGCGGAGCAGATGCCCTTACCGAGGAAATGCAGCGTGCAGGAGAGCAGCGATGAACACACCAGTAATACGCAACCGATTTTCTTCCCGGAAGGCCCTCGCGGCCGCCGGAGCCTTGACTCTCGCGCTGGCAGGCTGCGCCGCCGCGCCGGTCAGCCCGCAGGGCTCGGCTGACGTTCGCACCAAGCTCACCCGGTTGCAGGCCGATCCGGAGCTGGCCGGCCGGGCACCCGCGGCGATCAAGGAAGCCGAGGTCGCAGTGCGCACCGCCGAGGAACCGTTGACCAGCAAGGATGACGCGCTTGGCGCCCACAGGGTCTACATGGCCGATCGCAAAGTGGACATCGCCGCGGCAAGGGCCTCGACCCGCTACGCCGAGGATCAGCGCGCCAGGCTCGGCGAGGAGCGCAGCCGTGCGCGTCTGGACGCCCGCACCCAGGAGGCGGATCTCGCTCGCGATGACGCCATCGTAGCCCGGGGAGAGGCCGCTGCAGCACAAGCATTGACCTCCTATGCGGAGCAGCAAGCCGAGGAAATGCAGCGACAGATCGACGCGCTGCAGGCGGAAGCCACCGACCGTGGCCTGGTGTTGACCCTCGCTGATGTGCTGTTCGCAACGGGCAAGTCCGACGTCAAGATCGGCGCCGCCAGCAACCTCAACAAGCTGGTCGGATTCCTCAACCAGTATCCGGACCGCAAAGCGCTGATCGAGGGTCATACGGATAACGTCGGCAGCGCGAGTTCCAATGAGGGACTGTCGCAACGCCGCGCCGACTCCGTCAAGAGTTACCTCATGCAGCAAGGCATCGGTTCCGAGCGCCTCGTCGCGTCGGGGAAGGGTGAGAGTCAGCCGATCGCGAACAACGACTCCACGAGCGGCCGGCAGCAGAATCGCCGCGTCGTGGTCGTCATCGAAAATCCACCGCCGTCCACGGCGTCAGCCGAGTGACCGACCCAAACTGTTATTACAGCCGTTGTCAGCAACCCCATAGGATGATCGCGTCATGAACAGGCAACTCGTCATCGGCAGTGTCGTGGGCGCCCTGACGGTCACCGCGATCGGCGCGGTGGCCGGCTACCAGGCCATGGATCGCGGCACTTACGCCGAGGTGATCGCCGTGAACCCCAGCATGAAGACCGTGAGCGCCCCGCGTGAGGAATGTCATGACGAAATCGTCAACCGCACGCGTGCTACCAAGGATCCCGACCAGATCGCGGGAACCATCGCCGGTGCGGTGGTCGGCGGCGTGCTCGGCAACCAGGTCGGCGACGGCAGCGGCAAGAAGCTGGCCACGGTCGGCGGGGCAGTGGCCGGTGGCTATGCCGGCAACAAGGTCCAGGAAGGCATGCAGGAGCGAAATACCTATCAGGAAAGCCAGCGGACCTGCAACACCATCCGGGACACGCGACAGGAGTGGTCGGGCTACGACGTGCGTTATCGACTCGATGGACAGGAGCAGACGATCCACATGGCCTACGACCCCGGCAATCGCATTGCCGTCGAGAATGGGGCCCTCGTGATCGAGGACTAGCCCGCGCACGGTAGCGGCAATCGACCCCGGCGGGTGATGCCCGTCGGGGTCGATTGCGTTTTCCTCGTAAACTTTCCGGGCTTGGGCCAGGTCTCAGCAGGAACCAATCCGGTGGCGGGCAAGCGGGAGGACCTATGAATGACAGATCGGTGGGGCCTCGGGCAGCACGTACCCCAGCTGCGGTAGCGGCGCTGTCCTGTCTCCTGGCAGCGGGGTGCGCCGGTGAGCAACGCGTACCGCCACAGGAGCCGCCCCAGCCCGCTGCACCGCCGGTGGTACCGGTCACCGGGCCGGCTGCCGGTGTCTCGCCGGTTGCACCCGCCGCGGTCGACGAGTCCGATGCCGGAGTGGCACCGGCTCCGCCCACCGCAGTAGAGCCGGCCCGCCCGGCGGCGCACACGGATGTGCCGCGACCCCCGACACCCACCGGCAGCGCCCAACCGGCGCCCAAGGCGACTCCAGCCAAACCGCCTGCCGCCGTCGCGACCTCTCGGCCGGCCAGCCCGCCATCGCTGCCGAAGCCAGCCACCGCACCCGTCGCCTCGACTCCGTCACCGCTTGACCTGGCGGGTCTCGAGACGCGGCTGCGGGAAACCAAGGCCATCGGCATGTTCACGAAGATTTCGCTCAAGAACCAGGTTGATGACCTGCTGGACAAGTTCCGTGCGTACTATCAGCAGCGCGCCAAGACGACTCTCTCCGAACTTCGCCGACCGTACGACATGCTGCTCCTCAAGGTGCTCTCGCTTCTGCAGGACAGTGACCCACCACTCGCGCGTGACATTGTCGCCTCGCGCGAGGCCATATGGGGCATCCTCGCGGATCCAGAGAGGTTTCGGGAATCCAACCTGATGGCAGGAGAAACGCCGTGAACAGCCGTGTACGGGGCTTGGCCCTGATCGTCGCGACCACGACGCTGTACCCGGGGAATTCGGTTGCTGCGGATGATGCCGCCGGCGACGTTCCCCTCGCGCGGGACTTGGCCGCCGTGATTGCTCTGCAGGGCTTGCCCTGCGGTCAGGTCGTCAGCGCCAGTCAACAGGCCGAGAATGATTACCTGGCCTCATGCCAGGATGGCAATCGCTACCGGGTGTTCGTGAACGCCGATGGTCGCGTCATCGTGGAAAAAAAATAGGCGCGGCGACCACTCGGGACGGCAAGACACGATCGCGGTAACGCCAGTCGGGCTTTACCCGTTGCGTTCCGCCACAAGCCGCTCGGACGGCCTTCCGATCAGTCATGAGCCCCGGAGGTTCTGCCGTTGCGCGACACATCGCGGCGCCGGCGCAGCGTTTCGCGGACATTGCGGATGGCAATAATGGGCAGGTATGCAGTGACTTGTGCGTTGACCGCGAGTGCGGCGCATTCGCCTTCGTAGAGTCGAGTGACCTCCTGGATCGGCACCTGCCACTGCCTCGCCAGGAACTCGATGTCGCCCCGGGGCCGGGGTTTCACTCGCTGGTCAGACATTGGGATCTAGCTCCGTTGAGGTCGGCTTTCACTGCAGGTTACCGCGCAGCGACCCGCGGACACGGTACGCGGGCGCACAGAGGGAAAGGAGATTTCTCGCCATGAGTGACGAGCGGCAGACCAACACGGATCTCTGGATCAACGACGGTCTGATGACGTTGTTTCTTCGTTCTTGCTGCCCTGGAGCTCGAGCGGGGAATCGTCCTGGGCGCGCTCAACAATCCGCGCATGGCCGCGTTGTCCGTCGCAGCATCCGTCTTCTCCGCTGTGGCCGGTCTCACGTTTCGGCCGTGGGCTTGGGAGCGAGGGTGAGTATGGCTGCCGGCACGGCGCCGCCGAACGAAGCCCGCGGCTCTGGGTGTTCGGCTGTTGCGAACGAGTGTCGGGGCTGTCTGTGCGGTAGCAAACATTGCCGAGACGCAACGCGGGCCGCGGACCGGTCGCGTTGCAGCGTCGCGCACGTTTGGATAATGTCGCCTGGCGCCGGCACCGCATGCACGTGGTAAGGTGTCCGTCTCCACCCAGCGCGCAGCGTCGAAGACGCCTGCCATCCGCCTCGGTCTGAACGCCGGCAGTCCTGACTGGAACCGTACGGAGGCACCTGCCGATACCCCCTGCGAGGTTGCAATTTCGTGCAAAGAGCCTGGCTGCTGAAACGACGCGCGCGCCGGGCCGGTCGGCGCCTGTCCGACAGCATGTCGCGAATTCCCCCGTGGGATAACCAAGACGTACTGCGCGAAGATCTCTTCAGCATCGAGCGACTCGAGCAACATGCGGCCAGCCTCGCTGGCGCCCAGCAGACGACTCTCAAACCAGTCCGGCGCCCGCCACTCGGCGTGCGACTCGACGACAATGAAGCGGTGCTGCTCAACGCCTATCGCGCCATCGCGAAGGCAGTAGGCGAGGAGCGCTCCATCACCCCGGCAGCCGAGTGGCTGCTCGACAACTTTCACCTCGTCGAGGCACAGATCTGGGAGATCCGCGAAGATCTGCCGCCGGGCTTCTACCGGCAGCTGCCCAAGCTCGCCAGCGGGCCTTTCATGGGCTATCCGCGCGTGTTCGGCATCGCGTGGGCGTACGTTGCCCATACCGACAGCCACTTCGATCCCGACACGCTGAGGCGGTTCGTCCAGGCCTACCAGCGTGTGCAACCGCTGACTATCGGGGAACTCTGGGCGGTTGCCATCACATTGCGCATCGTGCTGGTGGAGAACCTGCGCCGCGCCGCCCAGGCCATCGTCGGCGGACGCGCTGCGCGCCAGGCGGCAGATGACCTCGCCGACCGGTTGCTGGGCGTCAACGGGCGGCCAGTCGAGCCCGATGCCCTTATTCGGCGCTTCGACGACGGCGTCACCATGCCGGGCTCCTTCCTCGTCCAGCTGGTGAAGCGGCTGCGCGATCAGGACCCCGAAATGACGCCCGCGGTCATGTGGCTCGAGGAGCGGCTCACGGCGCAGGGAACGACGGCGGAGGCGGTCGTGCGCGATGAACACCAGCGACTGGGTGGCTCGAACGTGACCGTGCGCAACATCATCACGAGCATGCGCCTGATATCCGCCATCGACTGGGCGGATCTGTTCGAGAGCATGAGTCTGGTCGACGAGGCGCTGCGAGCCTCCAGCGACTTTGCGCAGATGGATTTCGCAACGCGCAATCTGTACCGCAGCAGCATCGAAGAGCTCTGCCGGGGCTCGAAACTCACCGAGCTGGCGGTCACCCACGCGGCCATCGCCGCCGCGGCCGAGGGCGCCGGCACCGAGGCCCGCCGCGGCGACCCCGGGTACTACCTGATCGCCGCGGGGCGCGGGGCCTTCGAAGCGGCAGTGGGATACCGGGCGCCATTGAGGCGTCGGCCGGGCCGCTGGATCATCAGGCACGGCGCCAGTCCTTATATCGGCGCGATCCTGCTGACCACCCTGATCGTATTGGCAATGCCCCTGCTGGCGCTCGGCATGCAGGAGATCGGCGACTGGCGATTTCTGTTCCTCGGAATCCTCGGGCTGGTTCCCGCGCTGGACGCCGCGGTCGCGCTCGTGAATCGCACGGCGACCTGTGGGTTCGGAGCGACGATTCTTCCTGGCCTGGCGCTGCGCGAGGGCGTGCCGCCGCAGTTACGGACACTCGTTGCCGTACCGGTACTGCTCACGACACCGGCGGCAATCGAAGAGGAGATCGAACGGCTGGAGATTCACCATCTCGCCTCGCCGGAGGGCGATCTCCATTTCGCGTTGTTGTCGGACTGGGTCGATGCAGCCACCGATCGCACCGCAGCCGACGAGGCGCTGCTGGACACGGCAGCCAGTGGTATTGCGCGGCTGAATCAGCGCTACCCGCCCGGCCCGGCAGGCGACCGCTTCATGCTTCTCCACCGGCGGCGCGTGTGGAGCGACGTCCAGCAGCAGTGGATGGGATGGGAACGAAAGCGTGGCAAGCTCCATGAGCTC
>JAKLLP010000130.1 GCA_023150055.1 Gammaproteobacteria bacterium
ATGGCGCGGGGCGGGATCTATCCGCGAAACCTCTGCCTCGAGGAGCCCCCTTTCACCGAGCCCCAGCAACTCGAACTGGTCAAGCACCAGGTCAACAAGATGGTCGAATGGGGCGTGTATACCCCGCCGCGTGACTGGGAGCCGTACACCGTCAGCGAGGATGTCTCGGAACGGCTGCGCAGGACCGGTAACGAGTAGCAGTTGCTGTGCCGGGAAATCAGGGCGGACGGCGAAACCAGTAACGGTCGACGAGAGCCGTGCGCCCCATGAAGAGAGGCATCCGGGTCATGAGCTCGCTGTCGACCGAGTGCAGGCGCACTTCAGGGGCGAAAAGCGCAGTGATCTCGTCGCTGCGGATCCTGTGCGGCCCGATCGGCCACCAATCCCACCAACCGCGTCGGCCGCAATGCGTCAGCACGAAGTCACCGCCCGGTGCGAGCCATTTCAACAGCTGGCTCCTGTAGATTCTGCGCATGTCCCCACCCAGGCTGTGCAGGCACCCGACATCGAGCACCACGTCATAGGGATGCGGGGGCTCCCACCTGGTAATGTCAGCCTCCACGGCGTCGATGTCGAGGCCGTCGACCGCAGCCCGTCGCCTGAGCATCGCGACTGCCTGGGGCATGAAGTCTATCGCCGTCACCCGGAAACCGCGCCTGGCGAGATAGAGCGAGTAGGTTCCTGCCCCGCAACCGACGTCGAGCGCAGTTCCAGGCGCGTCTCTCCCCGCCAGGGCACGTACCAGCAGCTCGGGTGGTTCTTCCCGGTGCCAGGGCAGGTCCTGGGGGGTCTTTGCTGATCGGTATAACCGTTCGAATACCTTGCGGCTCTGGTCGCTCATGATGGAACCTGGCTCGCTGGCGTAGTGGAAGAGATATTACATCGCCTCGAGCAAACGATGTCGGTGACAAGATTTCCCGGGAAAAGACCTTGACTACCGTTTCGTCAACGCACCGCGTTGCTGCAGACTCGCCACGGAGTCGGCGAATACCTTTGCCGTGCCGGTGTCATCCATCGGGGGGAGATTCTTCGGCCAGATTCCTTGCTGGTAAATACCCTGGTAGATCTCGGTGCGCAGGTAAGGCAGCCAGTTCTGAAAACGCGCGGTCTGACGATAATGGCGCAGGGCGTCTATGTTGATTTCCGATGCGACATAGCAATCGTCCACCACGCTGCTCTGGCCGAGGATCTCGCCCTTGTAGCCGACGATCATGGACCTGCCGCCCAGGGCGCCGCCGATCACCGTCGGCGGATTGCCGGGCATGATGAGTGCCCCGGTATTGGGGGCTATCACGTAAGCCGTGTTGTCGACGGCCCTGGCGCGGTTCTGTATGTCCCAGATGTCACGCGATACCCACGGCTCCGGCAGAGAGCCGCGGTAGAGGATCTCGGCGCCGTTCAGGGCAAAGCCTCGGTAGCTTTCCGGAAACGATCCTTCGACTCCAACACTGCCGGCGATATTGCCAATCTCGGTGTGTGCCACCGGGAAAAAAGCGTCCGGTCCGTCACCGTTTTCCCGGGTCCACTGGTCGTAGACGTCGTGTGGAGTAGTGGAGTGTTCCACGAACAGCACCACGTTCTTCCGGTGTCGGTAAATGACCTGGCCACTCGGATCGAGGAGGAACACCGTGTTGAAAAATCGCTGCGGGTACTGAGGCAGCTTTTCTTTGAGCTGGGCAAGAATGTAGATGCCGTGGTGCCGCGCCTTCTCGCCCAGGAACTCGGTTTCCCAACCAGGAATGTCCGCAGCCATTGTTGCGGCGTATTCGGCTGATGACAGGTGCAGAATTTCATCCGCAAAACCCTGGATGCAACCTTCGCCGAGGGCGACCAGGCGCACCGGCAGCTCCAGGGAGCAGATATGGCATACGAGGTCGAGCATGTTGCCGACATGTGCGAGGTTGCGCTCGACTTCCTGGCGCCGGACAACGTGTCGGACAGTGGTCTGCAAGGCGACGGCAACATAGGGATCGAGCATCGGCATGTCTACGGTACCTGGGGGTCTGTTCACCTGAGAGCTTCAGGCGAGAGGTAATCGGCGAGATCGATGTCGTCTGCGCCGGGAGTGATTGGCCGGACGAGCGTGTCGCGCAGATCCATGTCCATGGTGGCGTCGATACCGAGCCGCAGCGAGCCACGCCCCGGAATGGATACGCGGTCCAGTTCCCAGCTCTCTACACCAGGAATCAACAGGAGTTTTCCTGGGTGGGAGACGCGGGTCCAGATAGCCCACTCGACGTCCTCGAGGCTGTCCGTGTTGATGTCGGTGTCGACGATGATGATCCGCCTGGTGATACGGTTCAGTGGAAATATGCTCCCCGGCAGTTCGAATGCCCGACGCAGCAGCTCGGCAGGTTCGTCGTCGGATTGCTTGTCGATCGCTATGGCGATGTGAACCATGGGTCCCAGCCGCGGTTCGGTAAAAACATTCACCCGCCGAATGGAAGAGGACAACTGCATCAGGCGCGATGCGATATCAACCTTGATGCCGTAGACCGCAATATCGCCGATGTTGTTGTGCTCCGGGTTGCGGCCGGCCATGATCGCGTAGAACAAGGGCTGGTGGCGATGCGTGATCGCGGTGACGCGCGTGATCGGTGCGGACTCGGGACCGTATTGACCGGCATATTCGCCGAGCGTGTTTTCGATGCGACGGGAGAAGTCGACTTTTCCCTCGATGATGAACTCGGCGCCCGCGGGCACCAGCAGGTCGCTGGTGCGGGCTTTCATCATCTCGATCGGCGCGCCTTTGAGGCCGCCGGCGACATCGAACTCGGAGATGGTCGGGGGTAGCTTGCAGGCGGCTGCGAACAACGACGCTGGCTCCACCCCTATGGCAAGCGCGATCGACATCTCCTCGCCATTGGTTTCCGCATGGTGATAGAAACGGCGGAGATCGGACAGGGAGCTCGCATTGATGGCGCAGATATCCTTGCCGAGTATCAGCGTCCGGTAAAAGCCCGCATTGAGCACGCCGGTCCTGGGGTGCCGGGCGATCCCCAGTGCCGCCGTTATGAACGGCCCGCTGTCGCGTTCGAAGAAGTGCGGGACGGGCAGCTCGAGCAGGTTTATGTCCTCGCCCTGGCGCACCACTTCGGCGGCCGGACCGCTGTCAACCGTGCAGTGCGCGATTGGAGCTGCTTTTGCCGCTTCCACCCGGCGCGCCATATCTGCATGACCGAATCCGGCGTCCGCCACCGAGCCATCGAGACCGAGGGCAAACCGCTCCACCCGATTGAAGAATCCACCGACCAGTGGAAACGGGCTTCCTTTCACGGATTCAAACTGGTATGCCTTGCCTGTCGCCTCGAGCTTTGCCATGACGGCTGGCATTTCAAAGCGCGGATCGATCTCGCGCTCGACGCGGACCAGGTCTCCGCGATCTTCGAGCAATTGCTTGAGCGCACGCAGGTCGGGCATCCGTTGTTCCTCTGCCGCAGTTGATTTGCTGAACACCGAGGTCAGGCCGCTATTCTAGAGGTAGGGCTGGCGGACAGGGGATCGGCGGCCTGGCGAGTGACCGCAGGGCAGGCACCGAGGCTGCATGCCGGCTAGCGCAGAGGTGGCGCCGGAAATTGCTAAAGTTGTCCCTGGTGTTGTGAACTGGACAGTGCGGAGGAGCCGTCAATGCAGTTTTGCGGACGATTCTATTACCCGGTGATTCTCGCAGGCCTGATGGCGGGATGGGCCCCCTCGCTCAGTGCGGCCGAGGCCGGCGGATCGGCTGGTAATGACCCTTCTCCGCTCGTGGTCGTGGCGGGAGCCACCGGCAAGACCGGACGCCTGACGCTTGGCGCGGCCGGGGCAAAGGGCTACCGGCTCCGCGCGCTCGCCCGGGACCCCGAGCGGGCAAGGCAGGAGATCGGCGATTCCTTTGAGTGGGCCCGGGCCGACGTGCGCGACGCGGACTCGCTGCGGCTGGCCCTGCAGGGGGCGACCTACGTGATCTGTGCCATTGGCGCCACCGAGAGATCCGGGCCGAACAGCCCCGAGTTCGTCGACTATGGCGGCGTCCGGAATCTTACTGACGCTGCCCGCGAGGCCGGTGTGCGCCACTTGGTGCTGGTGTCTTCTGTCGGTGTCGATGGTGGTGGTGGCGTCTTCAGCTGGATTCTCAATACCTTGATCATGCCTGGGATTCTCGACTGGAAGGCTAAAGGGGAGGACCACCTGCGGTCGAGCGGGGTTCCGTTCCCTACACCATTCTGCGGCCTGGCGGGCTGACGGATGATGAAGGGGGCAAGATCGGCATCCGTATCGCACCGAGGGGCCTGCTCGGGGGTGGCACGATTGCGCGAGCGGACGTTGCCGCTGTTGCCGTCCATGTCCTCGGACGGACGGATGCGGTCGGCAGGACCCTGGAACTGTCAGGCGACGACAAGGCGCCCGTGCTGAGCTGGCAACAGCTGCTGACCTCCGTTCCGATCGATGAACCGCCCGGTGCTACCAGCCGCTGAACTAGCCGTTGCAGGGCCGAAAGCTGGCCGGGCAAGCGCTGCAGAGCGCCCCTCGCTGATCGAGCCGACGCGGCGACTTGCACCGGTGATGAGGGTTGCGGGCAGGGTCAGCGTCCCTTGCGCGCGGTCAGCCAGTCCCGGACGGTAGTGAACGGTTCGACATCGGCATACTTCAACATCATGTCGCAGAGGTTTGCGAAATGGGGGATCTCATGACGATCGGCCACGCATTCCTCGACGACGACGGTGCGATACCCGCGCGAAAGTGAATCGACGGCACTCGCCCGCACGCATCCCGATGTGCTTCCCCCGGTCAGTATGACGGTGTCGACCTGGTGCCAGACCAGCAGGGACGGGATCGGTGTCTCGTGGAAGACGCTCGCCATGCGCTTGTTGAAAATCGCATCTCGCTGCCGGTCGATGGCGAGACGCGGATCGAGTTCGGCGCGAGCCGAGCCGAGCTTGATGTTTTGCAATGAGTCGGGCGTGTCGGACCTCGTGCCCCAGACACCTGCGTCGTCGGCATTGTCCATGTAGGCCACGTACGTCCAGATGACCGGCATGGCGCAGGATCGCGTCAGCGCGGAGAGTTCGTTGATCCAGGCGAGTTGCCGGGGATGGGTCTCGTAGGCGGTCGAGAAAGTGCTGGTGTCCGTATAGGCGCGCTGCAGGTCGATGTTGATCAATGCCGCCTTGCGGCCAAAACCGAAGCGGGCGCGATTCGGCCGGGAACGCACTTGTTCCCAGTACTGCCGGGCGGTGAGCTTGGATGTTTCCATGGTGCGACTCGGCGCCGGTCCCGGCGGGTTACCATCAAAATCGTAAACACCGGCTCCACGCCCGGCAACGCCCGAATGACCGATGGCCCGATCGACGAGCGCGTTAATATCGAAGCTGGCGTCCACCAGGGCAGGGATGCACGGAGCAGGCAGGGGGCTGGCGGGGCTAGTGCCGTTGCGGCGCTGCTGCTGCCGTCTCCGGGGATACTCTGGAAAGAAGCCATGACCACTCCTGAGGACGACTGGCCCGAGATCTCCCAACGCATATGGGCGGCCCGCTACCGCTGGGACAAGGAGGCCGACATCCGCCAGAGCTGGCGCCGTGTAGCCTCGGCCGTCGCCTCGGTCGAGCAGACGGATCAGCCGGGCTGGGCGAGACGATTCGAGGATCTTCTCACGGGGTTCCGCTTTCTGCCGGGCGGGCGCATCCTGGCGGGTGCGGGGACACCACACCAGGTGACGCTCCTTAATTGCTTCGTGATGGGGACGGTCGAGGATTCGCTCGATGGCATCTTCGAGGCGCTCAAGGAGGGCGCCCGGACAATGCAGAGCGGCGGTGGCATCGGCTACGATTTTTCGACGCTGAGGCCCTACGGCTGGCCCGCCAGGACGAGTGGCACCATAGCTTCCGGCCCCGTCTCGTTTTTGCGGATATGGGATGCGATGTGCGCCACGCTGTTGTCCACCGGCGCCCGCCGGGGCGCGATGATGGCCACCCTGCGCTGTGACCATCCCGACATCGAACGTTTCGTGGATGCCAAGCGCGAGGCGGGCGCCTTGGCGCACTTCAACCTGTCCGTACAGATTACCGATGACTTCATGGCAGCCGTCAGGGCGGGGGCCGACTGGCCGCTGGTGTATCCCATGGCGACAGGAGAAAGCGCCTCTGGGCCCGTCCTGGACCGTGTCTGGAGCGCCGACCGGCGGGCGCAGAAATGTCGGGTCGCGCGTGTCGTCCCTGCCCGCGAGCTTTGGTTGCGAATCCTGCGCGCCGCTTACGACAGTGCGGAACCAGGCGTGCTGTTCGTCGACCAGATCAACCGGGAGAACAATCTGCACGATCAGGAGCAGCTGTCGGCAACGAACCCCTGCGGA
>JAKLLP010000131.1 GCA_023150055.1 Gammaproteobacteria bacterium
ATTGCGCGTGCCGGTGGATTGCGTTACCGGCACCAGCATGGGCGCGCTGGTCGGCGGAACGTTCGCCTCGGGCATGGCGCCGGAGGACATCGAGAAAGCGGTGCTCGGCATCAACTGGTCGCGCACCGTCGGCAGCGAGGGCCTGCGCGATCGGACCCCGATCAACCGCAAGCTCGCCGGTATCACCTATACCAACTCGCTGGATCTCGGCATCAAGAACGGCACCATCGAGGCGCCGGCCGGGTTGCTGAAGACCCAGGACATCGAGGACGTGATCCGCAGCCTGGTGTCCGATGCCCGCTTTACCAAGGACTTCGACAAACTGCCCATCCCGTTTCGCGCGGTTGCGACCGACATGCTGGCCGGCGAGATGTTCGTGCTCGGCGAGGGCGATCTTTCGGTCGCGATGCGCGCCAGCATGGCCGTGCCGGGCGCATTCTCGCCCGTCGTCCTCGGTGACCGCGTGCTCTCCGACGGCGGCATGATGCGCAACCTGCCGGTGGACATCGCGCGCGAGCTGTGTGCCGACGTTGTCATTGCCGTGTCGCTCGCCTCGCCGCCACCGAAGCCCGAGAGCCTGGTGTCTGCCGTGGCGCTGGCCGGTCGTTCGCTCGACGTGATGATCACGGCCAACCAGAACGCGCAGATCGCGACCCTGACCGGCAGCGATGTCAGCATCGTGGTGCCGATGGGCGACATCGGTTCCGGGGATTTCCAGCGCGTGCCGGATGCGATACCGCTCGGGCGGGACGCCGCGCTCACGCACAAGGAGCAGCTGCTGCGGCTGGCGCTGCCCGAAGCCGATTACCTGGCCTGGCGCCGGGGTGTGGAGCGCGCGAGTGACCGGGAGATCCGGCTGGCCGAGGTCCGTATCACGGGGCTCGACCGGGTCAACGAGAAGTACGTACGCGCGCAGCTGCAGACGGTCGGACCCGGCACCACCGTGACCACGGCCGAAATCCAGGAGGATACCGGCAGGATTTTTGCGCTCGGCGACTTCGAGCGCGTCGAGTACCGGCTCACCGGGCCGGCCGATGCCCGCGTCCTGGAAGTCGGCGCGGTGGAAAAATCCTGGGGCCCGGACTTCGTGCGCTTCGACCTGGGATTGGCCGCCAATGGCGACGGCCGTCTCGAGGCGGTGCTGCGCGCCGACCACGACCGCACCTGGCTCAACTCGCGCGGCGGCCGCTGGCACAACGCCGTGCAGATTGGCGAGCAGACGCTTTTGCAGACCGACCTGTACCAGCCATTCGATATCCGGCAGCGGTTCTTCATCCAGCCGATCGTGCAGTACCAGCGCGACCTCGAGGATATCTACGACGATGGCGAACGCATCGCCAGTTACTTCGTGCGCGAGGCATTCGGCCAGGTCGATGTCGGCGCGAATCTCGGCACACGCGCCCAGCTCCGCGCCGGGTTGCGCCAGAGCTGGATCGGGGCGGACCGGGACACCGGCCCCAACGTCTTTCCGGAGGTCGAGACCGAGAAGGACGCCAGCGGCCAGTTTCGGGCGATCTACGACACGCGCGATTCTGCGGGCCTGCCGACCAGCGGCACGTTTCTCAATGCCCGCTACGTGGCGTCAGGCTCCTGGTTCGGCGGCAGGCAGGACTACGACCTCGTCGAAGGCGTGGCGCTCAAGGCGATCAGGTTTCGCGGTGACTCCCTCATTCTATTTGCCGGCGGCGGGGCGGAACTCGACGGCGAGTTGCCGGTCACCGAGGAGTTCCAGCTCGGCGGCATCCGCACCTTTCCGGGGCTGCAGCCCGGCGAGCTGCGTGGGAGCAAGTACTGGTTTGCCGGCTCGCGCCAGTTCTGGAAACTGGCGGACATCCAGTCGCTGTTCGGCCAGGCACTGTATGGTGGCGTGCGTCTGCACGCCGGCCGCATGGGCGAGCGTATCGACGGCGTGGGCGACGGGACGCTCTACGGCATCGCCGGTTCGCTCGGCGGGGCGACGCCCATCGGCCCGTTCCTACTTTCTCTAGGCTACGTCGACAACGACAGCTGGCAGCTGCAGTTCGCGCTCGGCCGGCCGATCTCGGAGGGCTCCATCCTCGACGAGACCCGCTGAGAAAATGGGGACAGTGACCTTTTTTCCGGGCGATCGCGGTGCGCCCATGGCTGGGCTGCCTTGGGAAAAAAGGTCACTGTCCCCATTTTCACTGCAGCACTAGCAGGACACCACCGACCGCGAGCAGCACGCCGGTCGCCATCAGGATCAGGCGGCGCAGCTCGGCGGCGCCGGTAAAGGCGACGATGCCGGCTTTCACCAGCGTGTTGGAGCCGGCGGCAATGACGATCGTCGCCGCGGCGGGGGCGATGCTCGCCGGGGTCGAGGCGCCGAGGTTGGCCATCGACAGCGCGATGGCATCCACGTCGGTGAGGCCGGCCACCGCGCCGGCGAGATAGAGACCGGCATCGCCAAGGTAGACCTGCGCCGCCCGGGCGACCATGGTGACCACCCCGAACAGCAGGCCGAACTGGATCGCCTGGCGCAGCTCGAACGGGTTATCGCCGGCGGGTACTGTCGCGGTCTCGGTGGCCTTGCGCCGCCGCCACAGCGCCCAGCACATCGCCAGGCTCGCCAGCGCGAGCGCGCCCATCACCACCCCGAGACGCGCCGCGGTGGGGCGGCTGATGATCGCCACCATGATGATCACGCGCACGAACATCACGCTCCACGCGAGCAGGATGCCGAGGGCGAGCGCGCCCGACTGCGCCGGCTGCATGCGGCTGCGCTGGGCGAAACCCAGCGTGACGGCGGTGCTCGACACCAACCCGCCGAGCAGTCCGGTGACGCCGATGCCATGCTCCGGGCCGACCATCTTGACGAGGATGTAGCTCGCGAAGTTCAGCCCCGAGATCAGGACCACCATCAGCCAGACCTTGTAGGGGTTGAGCACGTCGAGCGGTTCCGGGCCGAAATTCTGGTCCGGGACCAGCGGCAGGATGATCAGCGTGACGATCGCAAATTGCAGCGTCGCCTCGACATCTGCGCCCTCGATGCGCTGCGCGAGGTGATGCAGCCATTGCTTGAGCGCCAGCACCAGCGCGGTGGCGACGGCCAGCGAGGCGGCGAGCGGCACGTAGCCGCGCAGGCAGAGTGATCCCAGCAGGAAGGCGATGAGTGCGGTGACCTCCGTGGTGATGCCGACGTCGCCGCGTGCGGCCGTCACGGCATAGGACACGGTCACCAGCGAGGCGACGGCGACGAACACCGCCAGTCCGAGCCACGGCAGGCCGATCACCTGCTCGAAGTAGGCCGACATCGCCCCGGCCAGCGCGATCAGCCCGATGGTGCGCACCCCCGCGAAGCCCTTCTCGGGGCCCTTGATGCGCTCGCGCTCGAGGCCGAGCAGTACGCCGAGCCCGAGGGCCGCGCCGAAACGCAGGGCAAGCGTGATGTCGTCCATGCTGGCCCAGTATAAGGGTTCGCCCGCCTCGGCCGTCGTCTGGCGTCGGGCCGCGTCTCCGGGCGATAATGGCGCGCCGGTCCGTCGGCGGGCCCGGACCACAAGAACCAACAGGTTGTTGTCAAAGCGTCGCGAAAAGCCCGATGGCGAGGCGCCCGGAGCGCAGGAACCGCAGTGTACACGCCGGTACATGAGGATTCCGAGCACCGAGCACCGAGCAACGAAGCCAGCCGGCTTCGCAGCAGATTTTCAATGACCTGCTAAGGAAAAAGTCATGATGACCCGACATTACCTGCTCGTGCTGGCCACGACGCTGATCAGTGCTGAAGTGCTTGCGGACAATATTGCCGGCGTGGACCGCTTCCTGTGCAGTACGCTGCGGGCCACGGTCTGCGTCGCCGATGGCGATTGTGCGACCGTCGCGCCGGCGGACCTGAACATCCCGCAGTTCATCGAGGTCGATACGAAGGCGAAGTCGCTCGCCACCACCGCGGCGAGTGGCGAGAACCGCAGGACCACGGCGGCCTTGATCAGTCGCGCGGAGGAGCGCCTCGTGATGCAGGGCTACGAGAACGGGCGTGCGTTCAGCATGCTGGTTCGCGAGGAGACCGGCCAGGCGTCGTTCGCCTCGGTGGCCGACGATCGCAGCGTTATCGTGTTCGCCGCCTGCACGCCCGCCCCGGGCCGTTGATCAGCCGAAGATTCTTTCGAGGATTCCAGCCATGTTGAACCGAATCGTACTGGCTCTCGCCACGCCCGCCCTGCTGATCGCCGCGGCGCAGGCCCAGGCGCAGGCTTCCGGTCAGAAATCACTGGCCGCGACCATGAATGTCTACGTCTTCCCCAACGCCGGCCAGGCGCCGACACAGCAGTCGAAAGACGAGGGTGAGTGCTACCAGTGGGCGGTCTCGAACACGGGATCGGATCCCTTCGACGTCCAGAAGCAGCAGACCGCGCAGGCGCAGCAGGCCGAGGCCGACAAGGCACAGGCTGCCGACGCGGGCGCCGGCAGCACGCGGAAAGGCGCCTTGCGTGGAGCGGCGGTCGGCGCACTCATCGGCGGCATCGCCGACGACGAGTGGGGCAAGGGCGCAGCGATCGGCGCGGCAGCAGGCGGAGTGGGCGGCAACGTGCGCGGGCGACGCAAGGCATCTGCGGCGACCGAGCAGGTGGAGGCGCAGGCGCAGCAGCAGCAGCAGGCGAGCGCAGCGCAGATCGAGAATTTCAAGAAGGCGTTCAGCGTCTGCCTCGAGGCCAAGAAGTACATGGTCAAGTATTGAGGCCGAGGTGAGGAGTCTGCGGTCATGAGTGCGGAAGTCGCCAGCGTCGAGAGTGGCACCATGACGGTGAGGGTCAGCGCGCGGCTGACCCAGTCCGAACTCGCCGCCATACAGAAGGAGGCCGGGTCGATCATCGAGCGCCTCGGCCGTGTGCGCATCCTCGTGCTGGCCGAGCATTTCCAGGGCTGGGAGGAAGGCGGGCAATGGAACGATTTCTCCTTTCAGGAAGCCCATGACCAGCACATCGAGCGCATGGCGATTGTGGGGGACGAGAAATGGCAGGATCTCGCGCTGCTCTTCGCCTCGCAGGGCCTAAGGCCCTTCCCGATCGAATTCTTTCCGCCGGGGCGGTTGGCCGAAGCGCGGGCGTGGTTGAGTCAGGGGGCAGCTCGCTGAGCCAGCAGGGCGACCGGGCTAGAACCATCTCAAAACTGCTGCGCAGTCGTGATCCGGGCTCGGGTGGTGCCCGGAATCCTCACATGCTGGCTGACATCCTGCGGTTCCACCGACCGTTCGGCGGAACGCCATCGGATTACGGCGCTACCGCGAGAAGTGAGGTCGCCGTCCTTACCCGGATGACGCCCGCTCGCGACGTATTGAGATAGGTTCGAGTCCCGCAACGCCAAACAGGGAAAGGGGGGTACATGCGAATTTCGTCATGGCGCTATTTTACGGTTGGTCTCCTGACCGGTGTCTTGTGGGGCAATGCGGCCGCCGCCGAGGAGTGGCAGCACACGGTCGTGCTCTACGGCATCGGCGCCTCGATCGACGGCAAGGCCGGTATTGGCGACGTCACCGCGGATGTGGACGTCGGCTTCGACGACATCCTCGACAACCTCGAGTTCGGTGCGATGGCGGCCTACCGCGGCGAGCGCGGGCGCTGGGCTGTCGTGGCCGACCTGATTTTCATGGCGCTGGAGCAGAAAAAGAGCGGCCTCGGGCCGGCCGGCGGTACGCGCGCCAAGGTCGAGGCCGACCAGTTGATCGTGGAGCTGGATGGGTCTTACGCCGTGACCGAGCGGCTCGACGCGTATGGCGGGCTGCGCTATTGGGAACTCGACAACGAACTCGAGATCGTCGGCGGCGGGCCACTCGGCGAGACGCTCTCGGCCAGCAAGACCGAGGACTGGGTCGACCCCATCGTCGGCCTGCGTTACGTGGCCCCACTCGCCGAGCGCTGGCAGTTCATCGTGCGGGGCGACGTCGGCGGTTTTGGCGTCGGCAGCGACTTCACCTGGCACACGTCCGCCTTCGCCGCGTGGCAAGTGTCGGAGAATGGCAGCGTGCTGCTGGGGTTACGTTATCTCGACGTCGACTACGACGACGGCAGTGGCAGCGATCGTTTCCGCTGGGACGTTACCGAAGGCGGCCCGATGGCGGGATTCGCCTGGCGGTTCTGAAGCAGCGGGCGCCGGTACAGGTTGACTGTCTGCAACCCGGCTGTGACTTCAGCGTGCAGACTGCCGGTAAGACAAGCACATCAGGCGCCACGCATCCACCCGTGGGCATTGTTTGCCATTCTGGCCGTATCCGGCGCGATGGCGCAGGAGATCGAGCCTCGCGCCTACACC
>JAKLLP010000132.1 GCA_023150055.1 Gammaproteobacteria bacterium
CGCCTGGCGCAGTTCCGCTTCCGGGGGGCGTTCGCCGGCCGCCGCGGCCCAGCGCCTCGGTCCGGTCGGCGTGGCAAAGGCCGTGCGCTCGCGGCGACGGCGAATCGCGGCCATGCGCACCCGGTCGGCTGCCATACCGGCATCGCCCGCGCGTGCCATCTCGATGATGCGCGCGGCGAACTCACGCGCCGGTGGTGCGGGCTCCAGCCGGTAATACACCCACTGCCCGTCGCGAAAACCGTTCACGAGTTGCGCCGCAGTGAGGATTTTCAGGTGCCGCGACACGCGTGGCTGGCTTTGTCCCAGCACCTCCACCAGTTCGCCGACCGTCGCCTCGCCGCCGTCGAGCAGCGCCAGCAGCCGCAGCCGCGAGGGATCGGCGGCGGCCTTGAGCAGCATTTCCGTTGCCGGCAAGGTCATGGCGCGAAATATAAAGAAATCTTTATAACTTGTCTTGAACCCCCTCACATGGGCGAGCGGCACCCCTGCGACGCCGTTACGGGGGTACCTGGCGGGACCTCTTTTTAATGTAGTTCCGCAACATTGCTTCGAAAAAGAGATAAAAGCGCTGTAAATGTCGCGATTTGCGTGTTTAAATCGAGCTTCCAGAAAACGCCTTTTGTCAAAATGCAGCCGATCCTGATGAGAACGTCGGCGAAACGCAGGCAATCCACGCGCCCTGACGGCCATCGCCTGCCAGCCACAACGCGGTACCGCGCTGGCCTGGCGTGGCGCAAAAGCGCTGACAAGCCGCGCCCGCGGGACCACGCGAAGGCGGGGGTCTCCGGGCCAAGCGAGTATTGATAACGTGAGCGCGAGCGACGGCGGAGACCTCCCACCGCAGGGCGCGATTATTTCTGGACCATCGCGCATCTGCGGGTATTGCTGGCGAAAACGCCTGGCTGAGCGCTGCGGCCCGGGAGAGCCGGCGCCGGTACGCTCGCGGCAGCACGTCCCTGTGCGGCGCTCGCTCGGGGTCTCGCTTCGCCGCTCGGCCGTCCCTGCCTCGCGGGCTCGACACGCCCGTTGCAGGCTCTCCCGGGCCTTGCACCTGGCGGCGTCTGTAGCCGGGCCGCCACCAGCACGCGCGTACGTGTGGAGCCGGCTGCCACGATGGCAGCAGCCGGCGCAACCCGTAGCGACCAGTACAGGGACGTGCGAGGACCGAGCGTCCCGCCGCGACGTCACCGCCGCCAGCCCAAGTAGCAGCGCGTCAGTCTGACGCCGGCAGGCCCTGATGGGCGAAGATAATTTTTCGCGACTTGCGTCGCCACCCGGACCGTCTTATGGTCGCGCGCTCGACGACGCCGGGCCGCAGGGAGCCGACATGTCCTCATCGATGATCAGCGTGCTGCTCGTGCTGAGCGCAGCATCGGGCGGCGCCACCGTGCCCGAGATCATCGTCACCACCCGCAAGTTCGAGGAAAGCATCCTCGACGTACCGGTGGCCGTCACCGCGTTCTCCGCGGACGACATCCAGACGCTCGGTCTCGGCGACATCGGGGACCTCGCGCGCTTCACGCCCGGTTTCACGCTGAACTCGGCGACCGGCCGCCAGCCCGCGTCCTACCGGCCGGTCTTTCGCGGCGTCACCACGGTACGCAACGGTGTCGGCAACGCCAATGCCGGCAACACCTTCGTCGACGGCGTCTACGTCGGCTCGGCGCTGCTCACCACCGAACTCGGGAACATCGAGCGCGTGGAAATCATGCGCGGGCCGCAGTCCGCGCAGTATGGCCGCAACACCTACGTCGGCGCGGTGAATTACGTGACGCGCAGGCCCTCCGACCAGCTCGAAGCGGAGGTCTCGGTGACCGGGGCGCAACACGACCGCTTCGATCTGACCGGCTGGCTCAGTGGCCCGCTCGGCTCCGAGCGGCTGCGGTTCGCGCTCGGCGCCGGCCACCGCGAATACGGCGGGGAGTGGACCAACCAGCGTGACGGCAGCGACATCGGCGGCGAGGAGACGGACGAGCTCACGGCCAAGCTGCTGTTCGAGCCGCGTGACGATCTCGACCTCACGCTCAAGATCGGCTGGCAGCGCACCGATGACGATCACTTCGCCATCTACCTGCAGCCCTCCACGCTCAACAACTGCTGCGAGCGCACGGCCGATGCGCCGCGCGCACGCGAGTACTACGTCGGCAAGGCGGTCGTCGAGGACGAGGTAAATCTCTTCACCGACCTGCTGGAAGCCAACGGCGGCGCGGGCACCGAACTCGACCGCCTGCTCGGCAGCTTCGCCGTCAACTGGGAGGTGGGCGGCTTCACGCTGACCAGCCTGACCGGGATCATCGACGATGACTACGAGACCGGTTTCGACACCTCCTATGCGGGCTACGACCCGAGCGTGCCCCCGGGGTTCGTCTGCGGCAGCCCGCTGCCACCGGGACCGCTGCCCGGCAGCTTTCTGAATCGCGAGCGCATGCAATACGACGACTTCTCGCAGGAACTGCGCCTGACGTCGCCTGCGAGCCGACCGCTGCGCTTCACCGTGGGCGTCTACTACTACGAGGGCGATTCCGATATCCGCTCAAGGACCCGCATCGACCCCTGTACCGGCATCGCCGCGGACACCGATCGCAGCCGTGACGAGATAGAGAACCGCGCGGTGTTCGGCGCGCTCGCCTGGGACTTCGCGGAGCGGTGGTCGGCCGGCCTCGAGCTGCGCTGGGCCGAGGACGAGGTCACGGTGACGGCACGCCCCGTGAACGGGCCGCCGGTCAGCTACAGCAGCGACCCCGATAATCTCACGCCGCGCGTCACCCTGAGCTGGTCGCCGCTGGAGGACCTGACGTGGTACCTCAACGTCGCGAAAGGCACGAAAGCGCCGGACTTCAATACCCGGGTACCGACCGGTACGGATGGCAACCCCGACGAGAGTTTCCGCGCTGTC
Source organism: Gammaproteobacteria bacterium (assembly GCA_023150055.1). Lineage (GTDB taxonomy): Bacteria > Pseudomonadota > Gammaproteobacteria > Steroidobacterales > QUBU01. The sequence continues at coordinate 2,897 of JAKLLP010000132.1, forward strand.
GATGAAGAGCGCGCCTGGAACTACGAGGTCGGGCTGAAGGGACTGTTCTTCGACCGGCGTCTCAGCCTGTCACTCGCCGGCTACCACCTCGACGTGAAGGATCAACAGCTCACGCAACTCATCGAGTTGCCGGCCGGCGGCACCGAATCACTGCTGACCAACGCCGGCGAGACCGAGGTCTGGGGGATCGAGGCGGAGGCCATCACCCGACTCACCGACGAACTGACGGTGCAGGCGAGCTATGCCTACACGGACTCCGAGATCCGCGAGTGGGTGAGCCAGGAGCAGGCGGATCTGCTCGGCAGCGACGGCAGTTTCGCCGACAACCAGGCGCTCGGCGATGTTGCCGGGCAACAATCTGCCCGCGTGCCCGAGCACATGGCCTCGCTCATCGCGCGCTACCAGCGGCCGCTCAACGCGACGCTCGACTGGTACGGCAGCGCCGACTGGAGCTACGAGTCGTCGAAATACGCCGCCGAGCACAATCTCATCGAGACCGGCGACCGCAATCTCGTCGGCGTGCGCACCGGCGTGCTGTACGGCCGGTGGGACATGAGCGTGTGGGCAAAGAATCTCTTCGACGACGATACCCCCGTCGACATCCTGCGCTTCTTCGACCGCCGCACCGAGACGCTGCCGAGCTTTCCGCAGCAGGGCGCACGGCCGAGCAACACGCCGCGGGGCTTCGCCATCCCGCTGCCGCCCGGCCGTCAACTCGGCGCGACCCTGAGCTATCGGTTCTAGTGACGTGTTGTACGGGCATCTTTGTGAATGGTCTGCCCGCAAAGCGGGTATCGGGGGGAGACGGCGCAGGCCTCCCGCCGCAAGGTTGGTCGGTAATGGCAGGTTTTCCGCCGAAAACCACGCGAGGCGGCCGGCTCCGGGGTATCTCGGGACCATCAGTAACGACACGGTAGCGGCTGCGGATTATCCCTATTTCTTGCGACGCAAAAATTCGCCAGAGTGCAATCGATTTGGGACGTTGTTTTTTCTTTCAGGAGCATGGCAATGAGGATCCGAGGTTACGTAGCGGCAGTGGCCTTGACCACGGGTATCGCGGCAGTTGCAATCGGCGCAGGCGTCGACAGCAACGGCCCCCTGGTGCACCAGGCGGAAGTGCAGGGTGTACAGGTCGCCCAGGCGAAACAGAAGGAGCCGCAGAAAAGCGGCCAGGAACTCTATCTCGCGAACTGCGCAGCCTGCCACCAGGCCAATGGCCAGGGACTGAAGGGCGCGTTCCCGCCGCTCGCAGGCTCTGACTACATCGCCGGCAAGCCGGACGTCGTGCTCGACGTCATCCTGAACGGCCGGCAGGGCACGCTCACGGTCAACGGCGTGGAATACAACAACGTCATGCCCGCGATGAGCTATCTCAGCGATGCCGACGTCACCGCCATCGTCAATTACGTGATGAGCAACTGGGGCAACGCCGGCGCCAAGATCTCGCGGAAAAAGGTCGCCGAGTACCGCAAGGCACTCGGCCTCGAAACCCGCCAGGCCGCCGGCGAGCGCCACCCGGGCACCGGCGAGGCCGAGCAGATCTACGCCGGCCAGCCCACGCAGATCACCGAGGGCCAGGTGCGCGTGACCCCCGGCGCACCGCAAGTCACCGAGGCCGAGTTCGACCGCGCCAAGCAGATCTTCTTCGAGCGCTGCGCCGGTTGCCACGGCGTGTTGCGCAAAGGCGCCACCGGCAAGCCGCTCACCCCGGACCTCACCCAGGCCAAGGGCACCGAGTACATCAAGGCCCTGATCAAGTTCGGCTCCGCGGCCGGCATGCCGAACTGGGGCACGTCGGGCGAGCTGACCGACGAGGAAATCGCGCGCTTCCTGCAGCACGAACCGCCGCAGCCTCCGGAGTGGGGCATGAAGGAGATGAAGGCCTCCTGGAGGGTGATCGTGCCGGTGGAGGACCGTCCGACCCGCAAGCAGAACAAAATCAACATCGAGAACCTGTTCTCGGTGACGCTGCGCGACAGCGGCGAGGTGGCGCTGATCGACGGCGACAAGCATGACATCAACACCATCGTCAAGACCGGCTATGCCGTGCATATTTCACGCCTCTCGCACTCGGGGCGCTACAACTACACCATCGGCCGTGACGGCCGGGTGAACCTGGTCGATCTGTGGATGGATCCGCCGCAGACCGTGGCCGAAATCCGCGTGGGGCTCGAGGCCCGCTCGATCGAGACCTCCAAGTACGAGGGCTACGAGGACAAGTACGCGATCGCCGGCTCTTACTGGCCACCGCAGTACGTCATCATGGACGGCGCGACGCTCGAACCGCTGAAGATCGTCGGCACCCGCGGCATGACGGTCGACACGCAGGAGTACCACCCGGAACCCCGCGTGGTAGCGATCGGCGCCTCGCATCAGCACCCGGAGTTCATCGTCAACGTGAAGGAAACCGGGCGTATCCTGCTGGTCAACTACAGCGACATCCAGAACCTCTCCGTGACGACCATCGATGCGGCCGCCTTCCTGCACGACGGTGGCTGGGATTCGACGCTGCGTTATTTCCTCACGGCCGCCAATCAGTCGAACAAGATCGCGGTGGTCGACTCCAAGGAGCGCAAGCTCGCCGGCATGGTGGATGTCAACGAGATCCCGCACCCGGGCCGCGGCGCGAACTTCCTGCACAAGGAGTACGGGCCGGTGTGGGCGACCAGCGCGCTCGGCAACGACAAGATCACGCTGATCGGCACCGACCCGCAGAAGCACAAGCAGCACGCGTGGAAGGCGGTCAAGGTCCTGAACGGACAGGGCGGCGGCTCGCTCTTCATCAAGACCCACCCGAAGTCGAAGAACCTCTGGGTCGACACCCCGCTCAACCCCGATCCGGCGATCAGCCAGTCGGTGGCGGTATTCGACATCGACAACCTCGATGGCGGCTACACCGTGCTGCCGATCGCCAAGTGGGCCGACCTCGGCGAGGGCGCCAAGCGCGTGGTGCAGCCCGAGTACAACAAGGCGGGCGACGAGGTCTGGTTCTCGGTCTGGAATGGCCAGGATCAGGTCTCCGCAATCGTCGTCGTTGACGACAAGACCCGCAAGCTGAAGAAGGTGATCAAGGATCCGCGCCTGATCACGCCGACGGGCAAGTTCAACGTCTACAACACGGTCAACGACATCTACTGATCGGGACCACGCCCAGGCGGGCCGGGGTGAAAACCCCGGCCCGTTTTTTTTGGCTCTTCGCCGAGCCGCGGGGATGCCGCGGCAATCGGCGGGTAGGACTCGGTCCGTCCCCGGGTCTCGCCGCCGGCTGACCCTGCGGGTCCCCTCGCAGGCGTGGGTCCTGGCGCCCCAGGGGCTGGTGGCGGTGACGTCAAGGCGGGCGTGTGGAGCCAGCGGAGCAGGATGCGG
>JAKLLP010000133.1 GCA_023150055.1 Gammaproteobacteria bacterium
GCCTTGTCCATGCGCTCTCGCGCAGCCGTAATGCGCTGCTGAAGGACCTGCTCATCAGGGGCTTCGTCCGGATCTACCCGGTCGATGTCAGCGAGGCGGAGAAGGACGTTCCGGGCGGGTACGAGTCGTTCAACGCCTTCTTTACTCGCGCCCTGAAGCCCGGTGCACGCCCTCCTGACCCCGATCCCGCCACGATCCTCTGTCCCGCAGACGGGACGATTCAGCAGATCGGCGAGATCCGCGGCGACGAGATACTCCAGGTCAAGGGCATCTATTACCAACTGGGCGAACTGCTCGGGGCCGACCCCGAAGTTGCGGAGGCGTACGTGAACGGGTCCTTCGTCACGATCTACCTGGCACCGTGGAACTATCACCGGGTGCATATGCCGGCTGCGGGCCGGATCACCCGGATGCGTCACGTCGCCGGCGAGTTGTGGTCGGTGAACGCCATGACGGCAGAACGTGTTCCAGGTTTGTTCGCGCGGAACGAGCGGCTGATCTGCCACTGCGAGGGGCAAAACGGTCCATTCGCGGTGCTGCTGATCGGCGCCCTGAACGTGGGCAGCATCTCCACGGCGTGGGCCGGCGAGGTCCTGCCGCGTGACGGACAGGCCATGACCGAGTGGCGTTACGATCCGGCCGACCGACTGACGCAACTCGGTCGGGGTGATCTGCTCGGGCAATTCAACATGGGCTCGACGGTCATATTGCTGCTGCCAGCCGGCCAAACGCGCTGGAAGGCAGAACTCCAGGCCGGCTCGCAGGTGCGCAGCGGCACCGGGCTCGGACGGCTGCTGCCGGCGTCGCACGCGACATGACACCCGACGCCGTACGGTGGCGGCCTTCGGCGACTCAGAAGGTCCTGCAGCAACGGGCACAGGCGCGCGCGGCGGTACGCGAGTTTTTCGCCGCACGGGCGATCATGGAGGTCGAAACGCCGCTGGTCGTCGAACACCCGGTCAGTGAACCGCAGCTCGCCAGCGTCTGCTGCACCCTCAGCGTCCGGCCGGAGAAGAACTTCTACCTGCACACTTCGCCAGAGTTCCACATGAAGCGCCTGCTGGCCGACGGCGCTCCGGACATCTACCAGGTCTGCAAGGCCTTCCGCGACGGAGAACTCGGCGCACGCCACCTGCCCGAATTCACCCTGGTCGAGTGGTACCGGCGCGGCATCGGGCTCGATGCGATGATCGACGAGACCTGCGAGCTCATACTCGCCGTGGCAGAGACGCTTGGCCGCGGTGTCGGAGTGGCGAGGCGGCAGACCTATCGGGGACTGTTCCTGGAACTGGCCGGTTTCGATCCCATCACGGGGGACATGCAGGTACTGCGCGAGCGGACCGAGGCGTTACTGGCGGGGAGAGTCACCCCGGAGTTAACGCGCGGCCTCGGCGACCAGCGTAACTCGTGGCTCGACCTGCTGATGATCAGCGTAATAGAGCCTGCCCTGCGAGGACGAGGACTGACCGTGATAGAAGGCTATCCCGTGGAACAGGCCGCCCTTGCGCGTCGCGACCCGAATGATCCGGCAATCGCCGAACGATTCGAGGTCTATCTCGACGGCCTGGAACTGGCCAATGGTTACCATGAACTGGCCGACCCGCGAGAGCAGCGGCGGCGTTTCGAACGTGACCGCGCGTTGCGACGCCAAACCGGACTCCTGGATGTCGGGCCGGACGAGGCGCTGCTTGCGGCACTCGAGTCGGGGTTGCCCGGGTGCTGCGGTGTCGCGCTGGGCTTCGATCGCCTGCTGATGGCGGTACTCGGGCTGCCGCGGATCTCCGATGTGGTGAGCTTCTGCGTGCCGCCGCCTCCCTGAGCACCGGCGGGGCCGGAACAGCGCGGCTACTTGACCCGCGAGATGTACTCACCGGTGCGGGTATCGACCTTGATGGTCTCTCCCTGTTCAACGAAAAGAGGCACCTTGACGACAGCACCGGTCTCGAGCTTCGCAGGCTTCATTCCGCCCGTCGCGGTATCGCCACGGATGCCCGGGTCGGTCTCGATGATCTGCAGTTCCACGTGCGGCGGCGCCTCCACCAGCAGCGGCTGGCCGTTCCACAGGGTGATGTTGCAGGTCATCTGCTCCTTCAGCCACTGCCTCGCCTCACCGATCGCGGCATCGCCGGCCCCGTGCTGCTCGAAGCTCTCCGGCTCCATGAAGTACCAGATATCGCCATCGTTATAGAGATACTGCATCGGGGTCGTCAGGACATCGGCTGCCTCGGCCGTATCGCCCGACTTGAAAGTCCGCTCGACGGTGCGCCCGGTCTTCAGATTGCGTACACGCACGCGGTTGAACGCCTGGCCCTTGCCGGGCTTGACGAACTCGTTCTCTATGACGACGTAGGGGTCCCCGTCGAGGAGGATCTTGATACCCGACCTGAATTCACTCGTGCTGTAACTCGCCATAACGACCTGCAGAACCGGCCGCGGGCGCCTCCGGTAAAATCGGCCTGTCGCGGCCCCGCAGATATGCCGCACAGGTACTGCCCCCGCAGGAGCGGGGCCATTCTATAGAGTTTCCGGAAACGCTGCGCGGGAAAAGACCATGTCTTGCTCATCCACATTGCTGTCCGCTCCAGACGCCGCCGACTGGCAGCGGGAACTTGCCGCGGCGATTGGCTCACTCGATGAACTGGCTGCCGCGTTGGGCCTGGAAGCCGGGCAACTGGGAGACGCAGGCGCCGTCCCGGTGAAGTTCCCACTGCGAGTCCCGCGCGGCTTCGTGCGCCGGATGCGGCGCGGCGACCCGCGTGATCCCCTCCTGCTCCAGGTGTTGCCATCCCCACGCGAACTCACCGAGCACACTGGATTCCTCGCCGACCCCCTCGGTGAACTCGATCAGCTGCGCCACCCCGGACTGCTGCAGAAATATGACGGCCGCGCGCTCCTCGTGGTAACCGGCGCATGCGCCGTGCACTGCCGCTACTGCTTCCGCCGGGAATTTCCCTACGTGGCCGCCGGTGCGACACCCTCCGGGCATGGGCAAGCACTGGCGCAGATCGAGGCTGACCGGACCATTCGCGAGGTGATCCTCAGCGGAGGCGACCCGCTCAGTCTCAGCAACAAGCGCCTGCGAGATCTCATGGAGCGGATCGGCCGGATCGGACACGTGGCGCGAATCCGCATTCACAGCCGCATGCCGATCGTGCTTCCGGAGCGCATCGACAGGGAACTGATCGATCTGCTGCGCGAACACGCTCACCGCACCGTCCTGGTACTGCACAGTAATCATGCCAACGAAATCGACCAGACGGTCGGCGCAGCAGTCGGCCGCCTTCGCGACGTCTGCGCCGCGGTGCTCAACCAGTCCGTGCTGCTGCGTGCAGTCAACGACAGCGGGACGGCCCTGGCGGAACTGAGCGAGCGGCTCTTTGCCATTGGCGTACTGCCGTACTACCTCCACCTGCTCGACCCCGTGCGGGGCACGGCGCATTTTCGGGTGGGTCCACTCCGGGCACGGAGGATACTCGGCGAGGCCGCTGCGCGATTGCCGGGGTACCTGGTGCCACGGCTGGCGCGCGAGCGGAATGGACTCGGCGCCAAGGAACTGCTCGCCCCGATACTACATAACCGGCCACAGGCCACATAAACAGACACGGGTCACATAATCCGGCAACCCTCCGCTGCAGAATCCCTTTGCGTCCGGCCCACGAGCGCCGGCGTGCGTTGTCCAGGGCCTGTCGGAAATCGGAAATTGCCAGACAAACATGGCGTGCCGCTGATCATCGTCAGCCGGCACGATGACAACACGGCCGTCATCAACTCGGCGCTGCGCGAAGCGGGACACGCAGTTCACTGCACCCGTGTCACCGAACCTGTCGCCCTCGAAGACGCCATCGTCGAGCACCGGCCGGAGCTGGTCATCATCTTCGCGGACGAGGCCGATATCGACCTCACCGGGTTGTCGTCGGCGATATTTCGCCGTAATCCGCCCATTCCGGTACTGCTCGTTCGCAAGGATGTCACCGAGCGCGTCATCTCCGACGGAATCGCCGCCGGAGCGCGGGACGTCATATCCCTCTCGCATCGCTCGCGCCTGCAGGCGGTAGTGGAGCGTGAACTCCGGACCCGCAGGCTGCAGACCGCACTCGACAGCGTGCTATCGTCGGCGCACCAGTACAAGCAGGAACTGCGCAACCTGATGAAGGGCGCCACCGAGGCCATCGTCGACGTCCAGGAAGGCATCGTGATCGGCGCCAATCCGGCCTGGCTGTCACTGGTGGGCTTCAGTGACGAAAGCTCGCTGCTGGGACAGCCGTTCATGGATCTGTTCAGCGACCGGGACCAACCAAGCCTCAAGGGCGCGATACAGGCATGCCTTAAAGGAAAGTGGCAGGATGCCACGCTCCAGGTTGCCGTGCAGCGAAGCGACCAGACGCCCATCAGCCTGGAGCTGAAACTCGAACGCGTGACGGTCGATGCCGAACCGGCAGTACGCATCATCGTGCCGGCCGAGCGCGGCGGTGAGTCGACCGCCGACGAACTGGTCGAACAGGCGTTGTGCAACGATCCGTCGACCGGCTTCCTGCTGCGCCATCACTTCCTCGAGCAGACCGCGGAACGCATCAGGACCCCTCTCGAGGGCGGCGTGCGCGCCGTGGCCTACATCCGCCCGGATCACTTCTCGCGTGTGCATCGGGACGTGGGGCTTCTCGGCACCGAGGCGCTGATCATGCGCTTCGGCGAACTCCTGCGCGAACTCCTGCAGCCCAATGACATCTGCGGACGATTCGGCGGAACGATATTCACGGCGCTGATCGAGCGCGGCACGATGACCGACGTCGAGACCTGGGCCGAACAGGTCCGCAAGGCAGTCGCCAGCCGTGTTTTCGAGGTCGACCGCCAGTCCACCTCGCTCACCTGCACGATAGGCGTCACCGAGATCGTGATGGACTCGCCCGCTTTGCCCGAGCTGCTGTCGGCGGCCGAGAAGGCGTGCCGCAGCGGTCGTGATGCCGGCGGTAACAAGGTCGAACTATGCGACACGACCTCCGAGACACGAAAGATCAGGGTCACGGATGCGACCTGGGTGCCGCGCATTCGTGCCGCGCTCATGCAGAACCGGTTCCGCCTCGTTCACCAGCCGATTGCCAGCCTGACCGAGGAAGTCCAGGGCATGTTCGACACGCTCGTGCGCATGGTGGACGAGGACGGGTCACTGATCCTGCCAGGCGAGTTCGTACCGCCTGCCGAGCGCGCCCACATCATCAAGAACGTGGATCGCTGGATCATCGGGGCCTCGCTCTCCTATTGCAGCGCCAGGCAGCCGACACTGGTGTTCGTGCGGCTGTCGCGCGATTCCGTCCTCGACGAGACATTGCCCGCCTGGCTCACCGCGAGGCTCTCCAGCCTGAAGGTCGCGCCGGAAAAAATCTGCTTTCAGGTCAGCGAAGAAGTCGCGGCCATACAACTCAAGGAAACCAAGGATCTCGCTGAGCGCCTCACCGGCGCCGGGTTTCTCTTCGCCGTGGACCATGTCGGCACGGGGCGTGACTCCACGCAGATCCTGCACCACATCCCGATGCAATTCATGAAGATCGATGGGAGCCTGATGCAGGGTCTACACCGTGATACCGACCAGCAGCGCAAGGTCACAGCACTGGTACAGGTAGCCCGCAAGCTCAACATACGCAGCATCGCCGAGCGGGTCGAGGATGCCAAGACGATGGCGGTCCTCTGGCAGCTTGGCGTCGCCTATTTCCAGGGCAACTTCGTGCAGACGCAGGGCGTCATCCTGGAAAGCGCGCACACCCCGGAGAGCGTGGCCACAGGCTGAGCACCGGTGGTTTGTGACCCGGGTCACAGTTCGATGAAGAGCCCGACCTTCGGCGCCTCCCACCCGCGGAAACGAGACACGATTCGTTTACGGGCTTATTGACAAATGATTTCCTACGCCCCGGGGATACCCTGACACAGCGTAAGAGACTTACTTTACTGGAGCTTCAGCTATGGGCCGCGGCAATCGCCGGTTGACGAAAAGCCGGGATCTCGAGAACGGCAACTCCCAGTCCCTGGTGAGCGGGACCGAAGCAAAGGAGCTTGCCGTCAGGCGACTGGTGCTCCGCACGATCGCCTGCACCGGCGCTGCGGTCTCGGCCATTGGACCGGCTCATGCCCTGAGCGTCGGTGAGATCACCGTCGAGTCACTCCTCGGTCAGCCGCTGAGCGCGAAGGTACCGGTCGAACTC
>JAKLLP010000134.1 GCA_023150055.1 Gammaproteobacteria bacterium
ATTCCAGGACGATTTCTGGAACTACACCGGCTACGTCATGGCGATGGGCAAGGGCTATCTGCCCTGGTCCGAGAAGCTGGCGTTCCGCTACGGCTTCGGCTTCGGCGTGTCCTACGCCGAGTCTGTGCCTGCAGTCGAGAAGATCAAGCAGGCGGAGCGGGACCGCAACACGTCGCACCTGCTGAACTACCTGGAGTTCCAGGCGGACTTCCCCCTCGAGCGGATCTCGAAGTCCCGGCTGGTGCGCGACTGTTTCGCGGGTGTGACCGTGGTGCACCGCTCCGGGATCTTCGGCAGCTCCGATATCCTGGGCGAGGTCTCCGGCGGCTCCGACTGGGTCACCCTGCACCTGGAGTGCCTGCGATGAAGTCCTGGCTCGTTGCCGCCCTGCTGATTGCGCAGGCGAGTGTGTCGCAGGCGGCCTGGGCGCCCGATCCGGGCAACCGGCTCGAGGTGGCCGCCGCGCGGACCGTGGCGGAATGGCGCGCGGCGGACCCATCGCTGGAGCCGTTTTTCACCGACGCCTGTGCCGTGGCGGTCTTCCCCCGCATCGTCCGGGTCGGGCTCGGCGCCGGTTACGCCCGCGGTCGCGGCGTGCTGATCGCGGCCGACCGGGTGACGGGCGAGGTGGTCCAGTCGGCGCTGTCGCTCGGCCTGCAGGCCGGCGGCGAGGCCCACAGTCAGCTCATCTTCTTCCGGACCTGCGAGGCCGTCGAGCTGTTCAAGGCAGGTAACCTGGGCTGGGTATCCGGGCGGATGGAATTCGGTGGCCGCGCCTCGGCGGCAGCACCGTGGACCGGCGTCGCCGCCGAGGCGGCGTTCAGCAGTGACGTGGCCATCTTCAGCCGGGTGCGGGGCGGGCTGATGCTGCAGCTGGCGGCCTCGGGCGTGCGTTACCGGTTCACCGCGGCGCCCGACGCACGCTGACGGCTGCGACACCCCGACATCGGGCCTTTTGCGACGCACCTCGATACCCGGCCCGGATGGCGTGCCGCGACCAACCCGCCATGAATGACTGCCGTTGCGGCGGGAGGTCTCCGCCGTCGCTCCCGCCCTCGTTCATCAACACTCGCTTTGGCCGGAGACTCCCGCCTCCGGGCGGTCCGTTGCTCCCGGGCCGTCGTCTGCATGACTGTAGACCGCTACGCTAGCTGCGCGTCTCCGGCGGGCCGGCGGGCTTCTCGTCGGGCCGCGTGACCGCGCGGATCGCGATGATGACCGGCACCAGCACCGAGGCCACGATGCCGGCCGCGAGCCCATTGTTGTAGAGGTTCAGCCCGGCATGCATCGGGCCCGTCGTCAGCGCGGCCGAGGAGTGCACGAACCCGGCGACGAGACCCCAGTGCCAGCCGAAGCGGCCCGCGACTGGTGCCAGCGTCGTCCCGAACAGGGCCGCGAGCTGGATCGAGGGGTCGTCGATCGCCCAGGGCTTGGCGAGCGAACCGAGGAAGACGCCCGCCATGATCGGCAGGATGTTGCGGGGGTGCTTCCCATAGGCAGCGAAACCGACGATTGTGAGGATCGCGCCGATCACGGGCCCGTTGAGATCGCCCCCGATAGCCAGGATGTAGAGCGTCGCGACCGCGCCGCACAGCCCCATGTTGAGCAGCGTTGCGCCCATCCCGGCCATTGCGATGAAATCGCTCGGGGCCTGGCCCGGCGCCTGCAGGATCGTCCTCAGCCGCGTCCCCGACGAGCGGTCGAGCAGGAAGCCGCCGGCGGCCATCGAGCCGAAGAGCACGGCCATGAAGCCACCGAGCAGGAGGTTGTTGCCGGTCGTCCAGACGAACACCGGGTCGGGCGTGAAGCCGTATGAGCGGTACAGGGCGACGATCACCGTGCCGACGAGACCGGCCGTGAATCCCATGTTGTACAGGCTGAAGCCCATGTGCGCCTTGGCGAGCTGGGCGGCCGCCGGCGCGAGCATGAAGCCGATCACGAGCGTAGTCGCGACGCCGAGCGGCACGCTCCGGGCAAGGGTCAGGTTGCTGCTGAACAGGATCTCCGAGAAGATCGGCGCCAGCGCAACGCCGAAAAACGCGGTGTTGATGTGGGTCGCGAACCCCTGCCCTCGGAAACGGGCATACAGCCAGACACCGGCGACGATGCCCCACACGTTCAGGAGGTTCTTGCCGAACAGGCCGAACCCCAGCACGAGGAAGAGGGCGGCGACCGAAGCGCCCGTCATCTTCGCTCCGGCCTGGTGATACACGAAGCATGCGGCGAGCGTCACCAGCCCCGCGCTGACGCAGCCCGCGCCGATGCCGCCGATGCCGAAGTAATCCGTCAGTAACACGTCCCGGGACAGCAGGATCGACGCCAGGCCGGCAGCGATTTCCGCGGGCGTGTCCACGAGGAAGCCGAACCCCACGAATGCCGCGGCATAGGCAGCGACGATCAGCAGCACCTGCCGGTCGGACTGAAAAGTCAAGTGCGGGTCGGCTCGTTCAGCTGGCATCCGCAGGCGCTCCACTGGGTGATGCCACCGCGCTCGCGCGTCTTGTGGCCGTCATATCTTGGTGCTAGCCTCGAACTCAATCAAGAGACCGGCTGACCGGTCACTCTGCAACGGGGGAAACGCATGCATCTCACGCCTCGGGAGTTCGACAAACTCCTCATCTACATGCTGGCCGAGGTGGCCCTCAAGCGCAAAGCGAAGGGCCTCAGGCTGAATCATCCGGAAGCCGTCGCCGTGATTTCGGGCGCTCGACGGTGCGCGCGCCGGCCGCACCATCGAGGAAGTGGCCAGGGAGGCGCGCGAGGTCCTGACCCGGGCCGACGTGATGGACGGTGTCGCCGACCTGATCCCCATGGTGCAGATCGAAGCCGTGTTCACCGACGGCAGTCGCCTCGTGACCGTTCACACGCCGATCCAGTAGAGACGGCAGGAGCCTCCAGATGGCCAGTACCAAGAGTTTCCCGAGTCTCGGGCCCAAGGTCGATCCCGCCGGCGCGAAGGTTCCGGTCGGCGGCTATGTCTGCCGCAAGGAGCCGGTCGGGTTCCACGAGCAGCTCAAGCCCACGAAGCTGAAGGTTCGCAACACCGGCGATCGCCCGATCCAGGTCGGTTCGCACTTCCATTTTTTCGAGGTCAACCGGGCGCTGGAGTTCGACCGCGCCGCGGCCTTCGGTCAGCACCTGCACATCCCCGCGTCCACGGCGCTGCGTTTCGAGCCCGGTGACGAGCGCGAGGTGCAGGTCGTGCCCTACCTCGGCAAGCGGGCGGCTTACGGGTTCAACAACCTCACCGACGGTCCGACCGCCGGCAAGACGGGCGGCACGACGAAGACGAAAGCCGTGGCGCTAGCGGCAAAGCGCGGATTCCGTTCGACGGCCGCCAAGCGGCCTGCCAGGGGCAAGAAATGACGACCATTACCCGCAACGAATACGTCGGCCTGTTCGGCCCGACCGCCGGCGATCGCATCCGGCTCGGCGACACCGGCCTCTTCGTGGAGATCGAGCGCGACCTGCGCGGCCCGTCCGGTGACGAGATCGTCTTCGGCGGCGGCAAGAGCATGCGCGAGGGCATGGGCATGGACAACCAGATCACGCGGGCCGGCGGCGCGCCGGACCTCGTGATCACCAACGTGACCATCATCGACGCGGTGCTCGGCGTGGTAAAGGCCGACGTCGGGATCAGGGACGGGCGCATCTGCGCGATCGGCAAGGCCGGCAATCCGCAGACGATGAACGGCATCACCAAGGGGCTGGAGTGCGGCCTCGCCACCGACGCGATCTCGGGCGCCAACCTGATACTGACCGCCGGCGGGATCGACACCCACATCCACTTCATCTCGCCGCAGCAGGCCTGGGCGGCGCTGTCGAACGGCACGACCACGCTCATCGGCGGCGGCACCGGTCCGTCGGATGGCTCCAACGCGACCACCGTCACGCCCGGTCCAGGCAACATCCGCATGATGCTGCGCGCGATCGAAAACTGGCCGGTCAACGTCGGCATCCTCGGCAAGGGCCACGGGCACGGCAAAGCCGCGCTGGTCGAGCAGATCAAGGCCGGGGCCATTGGTTTCAAGTGTCACGAGGACTGGGGTACGACGCCAGCCGTGCTGCGCTCGGCGCTTACCGTCGCCGACGACATGGACGTCCAGGTCTGCATTCACACCGACACCCTGAACGAGTCCGGCTTCGTGGAGGACACGATCGAGGCGTTCGAAGGCCGCGCCGTGCATTCCTTCCACACCGAGGGCTCGGGCGGCGGGCATGCGCCCGACATCATCCGCATCTCCGCCCTGCCGAACGTCCTGCCCTCGTCCACCAACCCGACGCTGCCGTACGGCATCAACTCCCAGGCCGAGCTGTACGACATGATCATGGTCTGCCACCACCTGAGCCCGGACATTCCCTCGGACGTCGCGTTCACCGAGAGCCGCATCCGCGCCGAGACCATCGCGGCGGAGAACGTGCTGCACGACCTCGGCGTGATCTCGATGATGTCGAGCGACTCGCAGGCGATGGGGCGCATCGGCGAGTGCTGGCTGCGCACGATCCAGACCGCCGACGCGATGAAGACCGGGCGCGGCAAGCTGCCGGAGGATGTCTCGGGCAACGACAACTTCCGCGTCCTGCGTTACGTCGCCAAGATCACCATCAACCCGGCGATCACGCACGGCATCTCGCACGTGCTCGGATCGGTCGAGGTCGGCAAGATCGCCGACCTGGTGCTCTGGGAACCGGGCTTCTTCGGCGCCAAGCCGAAGATGGTGCTCAAGAACGGCGTGATCAGCTGGTCGCTCATGGGCGATCCGAACGCCTCGCTGCCCACTCCGCAGCCGGTCTATTACCGGCCGATGTTCGGGCAGTTCGGCCGCACGCTGGCCGACAGCTGCGTCACCTTCGTGTCTGGAGCGGCGCATGCGGCGGGCATCAGGAAGCAGCTCGACCTCGAGCGCCAGGTCGTCGCCGTGAAGAACACGCGCAAGATCGGCAAGCGCAGCATGGTGCGCAATGCGGGGACGCCCCGGATCGAGGTCAGCCCCGAGACCTTCGCCGTCACCGTCGACGGCAAGCACGCGACCGTGGCACCGCTGAAGACGGTTTCGCTGAACCAGAAGTACTTCTTCAGCTGACCGCTCCGAAATGGTCCTCGTCGAATCCGTCCTGGGCAACGCCAGCGAGCCGGAGTGGACCGCGCGACTCGCCGGGACGGCGGTGGACACGCTCGCGCTCGATCACTGGGAGGCCCAGAAGAACCGCCTGCGCAAGAAGACGGTCGGCGGCCTGGAGATCGCGATATCCCTCGACCGCGGGACGTTCATGCAGGACGGTGACGTGCTGCTGTGGGATGCCGCCGCAAAGCACGCGGTGGTCGCGCGGTTGAGCCTGCGCGACGTGATGGTCATCCACCTTGCAGACCTCGGAAAGGATGCGTCCGAGATTGCACTGCGCACCTGCGTCGAACTCGGGCACGCGCTTGGCAACCAGCACTGGCCGGCGCTCGTGAAGGGCAGCGAGGTCTACGTGCCGCTGACCGTCGACCGGAAAGTGATGACCTCGGTCATGAACACCCACCGTTTCGAGGGCATCAGCTTCGAGTTCGTCCCGGGTGAGCGGATCGTCCCCTACCTGGCACCCCACGAGTCGCGGCGGCTGTTCGGTGGCGCCGAGGGGCCGGTGCACGCCCACGCGCACGACCGCGAGCTGGCGCCGCGGGCTTCCCGATGACGGTTGCCGGAGGGGAGTACGTGGCAGCGGCCGGCGCCTCGCAGGCGGCGCGCCTGCTGCAATTCGGCGATTCCATGCTGCCGATCGGGGCGTTCGCTTTCTCCTGCGGCCTCGAATCGGCAATCCAGAAGCGGGTGGTCACCGACGTCACGACGCTGTTCGCATACACGCGCACCGCGGTCGAGCAGGCCGCACGTGGCGACGGCATCGCCGTCGTCTGTGCCCATCGCGCAGCATCGGCTGGCGACGTCGACGAACTCGCGCGGATCGACGCGCTCGTCCACGCGCGCAAGCTATCCGCGGAGAGCCGCACGATGACGGTGCGCATGGGCCGGAAATTCGCCGAGCTCGTGGTCGAGGTCGCCGCCACGCCGCTCATGCGCGCATGGCGCGAGCGCATCGAGGCCGGTACGACGCCCGGTTGCTACCCGGTCGCGCTGGCAGCGCATCTCGCCGCCCAGGGTCTCG
>JAKLLP010000135.1 GCA_023150055.1 Gammaproteobacteria bacterium
CGCTGCATGGCGCCCCGGCAGTCGATCCGCTCGACTTCGTGCGCGTCATCGCCGTGGCCCGCATCCTCATGCCGGCCTCCCACGTCCGGCTCTCGGCCGGGCGCACCGACATGAGCGACGAAATGCAGGCCCTGTGTTTCTTCGCGGGCGCGAACTCCATCTTCTATGGTGAGCGGCTGCTGACCACACCGAATCCCGACACCGACCGCGATCGGCTGCTCCTTGGGCGACTCGGGCTGCGGCCGGAGCCGCCGGCCGCCAGTCACTGAAGCGGCTCGCGGGGGCCGCACCCGGTCTCCGCCGGGCAGACACGAAGATGCGCGGACCTCACCCGAAAGACGTACGACGCGCCTTCCGCAAAGCGGCCGCCCGCTACGCGAGCGCTGACTTTCTGCACGCCGAGATTCGTACGCGACTGCTGGAGCGTCTCGAGCCTGTCCTCCTCGACCCGGTGACGGTCCTCGACCTCGGCGCGGGGCCGCCGCAGGCAACCGGCGACCTCGCCCGGCGTTATCCACAGGCCCGGTTACTGGCCATCGACGCAGTGCCCGAAATGCTCGGTGCGGGCGCAGAGCGCTGGCTGCCCGTGTGTGCCGATGCCGCGCGGCTGCCCCTGCCTGCGGCCTGCGCCGATCTCGCCGTCGCCAACATGCTCCTTCACTGGTGCGAAGATCCCCAGGCCGTTCTCAGTGAGGCGCGGCGTGTCCTGGGTTATCCGGGGCTCTTCGGGTTCAGCACGCTCGGCCCGGACAGCCTGCGCGAGCTGCGCTCGGCGTGGGCCAAGGTCGATAGCTTCGGCCATGTCCACGACTTCGCCGACATGCACAACATCGGCGACGCGCTGATCCGGGCCGGATTCGCCGAGCCCGTGCTCGACACCGAGCGCATCACGATCACCTACCGCGACATCGACCGACTGGCCACCGATCTGCGTGCCGTCGGCGCCGGCAACGTCGCCGAGCGGCGCGCGCGCGGGCTGACGACTCCCGCCCGCTGGGCTGCGATGACCCGGGCCTACGAGGGCTCGAGAAACGCCGAGGGCCTGTTTCCGGTCACGATCGAGGTGATCTATGCGCTGGCCTGGACGGGCGAAACACCGGTGAGTTTTCGCGACGAGGCCGGCGGGATCGTCATCCCTCTCGGCAGCCTGAGGCGCCGGGGTTGAGCCCTCGCAGAGCGGATTTGGCCGGCATTCCACGATTGCGCCCCTGCCGGGCATCCATTACCATTTTCCCCGCTTGCGGAAGGGTTACCCGGGCTCTGGACAGGGCACGACAACAATGCGAGCCGATGATCAGTGCACCTGTTTGAACTCAGCCCGAACTGCTCCCTGACTTCCGGCACAGCGGTCCTTTTCTACCTGTCGATCATGGGCCTGCCGCTCACCATAGCGGGGGCGTTCGCGGCGGTAGGCCTCTGGCCAATTCTTCCGTTTGCGGGGCTGGAACTGCTGGCCATTGCCGTAGCGCTGCGAATCAGCCTGCGGCGGGGCAGCGCCCGTGAAGTCATCTGCATCGATGAACGCGATGTGGTGGTGACGCGGGCGGCGAAGCGCCACAACGCGCAGTACCGGTTCGCGCGCCCCTGGACGCAGGTGGAACTGCGGCCGGCGCCCGTCGCCCACTGGCCGAGCAGGCTGCTCCTCGGCTCGATGAGGAGAAGCGTAGAGGTTGGCGCTTTTCTGACGGAAGGCGAACGGCGCCGCCTGTGGAGACGGCTGGCGGAACTGCTGCCGGCAGAGCGAAGCGGCAACGACCGCCGGCAGGGAATTTCTTGAACGAGAGCTTGCCCAGGAAGATATCAATGTCACTCATGCGCACACTGAACTACCGGGTGCTGGCTGCCGCCCCGATGCTGCTGTTCCTGTCCGTGGCCCGAGCGGACTGGCAGATGAACCTGCCGCCCGGCGTAACGGAGATCAGCAGGCGGATCTACGACCTGCATATGCTGGTCCTGTGGGTCTGTGTCGTGATCGGCGTCATTGTTTTCGGCGCCATGGCCTACGCGCTGGTGGCGTTCCGCAGGAAGGAAGGCGTGAAGCCCGCGACCTGGGACCACAGCACGACGGCGGAAATCGTCTGGACGGTCATACCCGTGCTGATCCTCGTTGCCATCGCGGTGCCCTCCGCGCGGGCGCTGGTCTTCATCGAGGACACGCGTGGCGCCGATTTCAGCATCAAGATCACCGGGTACCAGTGGAAGTGGAACTACGAGTACCTCGACGAAGGCGTCAGCTTTTTCAGTAGTCTCGCCGAGCCCAGCAACGAGGCCCGCCAGAAGAATTCCGGGATCGATCCCGGCAGCGTCGAGAACTACCTCCTCGAGGTAGACCAGCCACTGGTCCTGCCCGCCGGCGTCAAGATCCGTTACCTGCTGACCTCCAACGACGTCAACCACGCGTGGTGGGTGCAGGCGTTTGGCGTCAAGCGCGATGCCATTCCCGGCTACATCAACGAAGGCTGGTTCCAGGTGGATGAGCCGGGCACCTACCGCGGCCAGTGCGCCGAACTGTGCGGCAAGGACCACGGCTTCATGCCGATCGTCGTGGAAGTGCTGCCGAAGGAGGACTTCGAGGCCTGGCTCGCCGAGCAGCGCGCAGCGACCGCGGTTGCCGCGGTGAGCCACCCCACGACAGCTCCGGCCGACTGAGCCGGCCGGAGCCACCGGGAAAGAACCTGAATATCGAAGCCGCGGCCCCGGGGGCCCGGCAGGAACGGAGCACACAGCATGAGCGCAACAGCCCAGGACATCCACGATCACCACGACCACGGCCCCGCCAGTGGCCTGATGCGCTGGGTGACCACCACCAACCACAAGGACATCGGGACGCTTTATCTCGTCTTCGCGCTGGTGATGCTGTTCGTCGGCGGCGGCATGGCCCTGGTGATCAGGGCGGAGCTGTTCCAGCCCGGCATCCAGTTCGTCAATCCGGATTTCTTCAACCAGATGACCACCGTCCACGCCCTGATCATGGTGTTCGGCATGATCATGCCCGCGTTTGCCGGTTTCGCGAACTGGATGATCCCGATGATGATCGGTGCGCCGGACATGGCGTTGCCCCGGCTCAACAACTGGTCGTTCTGGCTGTTGCCTTTTGCCGGCGTCATGTTGCTCGCCACCTTCCTGATGCCGGGCGGCGCGCCCGCCGCGGGCTGGACCCTGTATCCGCCGCTGTCGCTGCAGGGAGGAAACTCTTTCCCGTTCACGATCTTCTCGATTCACCTCCTCGGCATTTCCTCGATCATGGCGTCGATCAACATCATCGTCACGATCCTCAACATGCGCGCGCCCGGCATGACGCTGCTGAAGATGCCGCTGTTCGTCTGGGCCTGGCTGATCACCGCATACCTGCTCATCGGCGCCATGCCGGTGCTGGCCGGCGGCGTCACCATGCTGCTGACCGATCAGTTCTTCGGCACCAGCTTCTTCAACGCCGCAGGTGGCGGTGACCCGGTGCTTTTTCAGCACATCTTCTGGTTCTTCGGGCACCCGGAGGTCTACATCATCATCCTGCCGGCCTTCGGCATCGTCTCGCAGATCATCCCCACCTTCTCGCGCAAGCCGCTTTTCGGGCACGAGTCGATGGTGTTCGCGACGGCCGCCATCGGCTTCCTGTCCTATATCGTCTGGGCGCATCACATGTTCACGGTGGGCATGCCGCTCGCCGGGCAACTGTTCTTCATGATGTCGACGATGCTGATCGCCGTGCCGACCGGCGTGAAGATCTTCAACTGGATCTCCACCATGTGGCGCGGCTCGCTCACCTTCGAGACGCCCATGCTGTTCGCCGTGGGCTTTCTGTTCATGTTCACGATCGGGGGTTTTTCCGGCCTGATGATGGCCGTGGCGCCGGTCGACTTTCAGTACCACGACACCTATTTCATCGTGGCTCACTTCCACTACGTGCTGGTGCCGGGCGCATTGTTCGCCGCGCTCGGCGGTGCCTACTACTGGCTGCCGAAGTGGACCGGACACATGTACGACGAGACGCTCGGCAAGGTGCATTTCTGGCTGTCCACCATCTTCGTGAACCTGCTGTTCTTCCCGCAGCACTTCCTGGGACTGGCCGGCATGCCACGGCGCATCCCGGATTACGCCGTGCAGTTCGCCGACTGGAACATGTGGTCGAGCATCGGGGCCTTCGGCTTCGGCTTCTCGCAGCTGCTGTTCGTATACGTGGTCATCAAGTGCGTGCGCGGCGGTGAAAAGGCAAGCAGCAAGGTCTGGGACCGGCCCTTCGGGCTGGAGTGGACCGTGCCCTCGCCGGCGCCTTACCACACCTTCGAGAAGGCACCGGAAATCAAGTGAGCGACCGGGAAGCGCTGCAACGCCGGATCCGCCGGAACGCCCTGCTGCTTGCAGCGCTCGCGCTGGTTGTTTATGTCCTGTATTTCCTGGTGCAGATATCCAGTCGAGCCACCTGACCCATGATCCCTCCGAACGCCCGCCATCGCAGCCTGACCCTGCGCCTCGTGTTCCTCACGGTGGCGATGTTCGGGTTCGGTTTCCTGCTGGTGCCGTTTTACGACCTGCTCTGTGACATCACGGGTATCGGCGGGCGGACGGCTGACATCGCGGCGGCCATGCCCGAGGCGGTAGACGAGACCCGCATGGTGGCCATCGAGTTCGTCACCAGCGTCAACGAATCGGCGCCGTGGGAATTCCGGCCCGCATCGGCGTCCCTGGAAGCGCGGCCCGGCAAGCTGTACCTGGCGACCTTCGTGGCGCGCAACCTGACGACACAGGCGCTCACCGGGCAGGCGATCCCGAGCGTCGCCCCGGGCCAGGGCGCGAAATACCTCAAGAAGATCGATTGCTTCTGCTTCGAGTCCCAGGACTTCGCACCCGGGGAGACCCGCGAACTCACGGTGCAGTTCTACCTCGACCCGGCGCTCCCGAAGCACGTCGACCGGCTTACGCTGTCTTACACCATGTTCCTGAAAATCGGATCTGAAAGGAAGAACCCCCATGGCCGTACACGCCGAGGACAAGTACTACATTCCACACGGCACGCGCTGGCCGATCATCGGCTGCATCGCGCTGTTCGTGATGCTCGGCGGATTTTCCGCCTGGCTGAACGAGGCCGATGTGGGCATGTGGCTCGCCATCCTGGGAACGATCCTGCTCGTCTACATGATGGTCCGCTGGTTTGGCCAGGTGATCGGCGAGAGCGAGGGCGGGTTGTACAACCTGCAGGTCGACCGCTCGTTCCGCATGGGCATGGGCTGGTTCATCTTCTCTGAAGTCATGTTCTTCGCGGTCTTTTTCGGCGCGCTCTTCTATGCGCGCCAGCTCGCGCTGCCCTGGCTGGGCGGACTCGGATCCGATGTCTGGACGAATCTACTGCTGTGGCCGAGCTTCGAGAACGAGTGGCCCTCGAACGGGCCCGCCCGCGTCGGCGGCGAGTTCGAGTACATGGCCGCATGGGGCATTCCGGCGCTCAATACCGCGATCCTCCTCACCAGCGGCGTGACCCTCACCATCGCGCATCACGCTCTCAAGGCAGGTCAGCGCGGGCGACTGTCGATGTTCCTCATGATCACCTACCTGCTCGGTTTCATCTTCATCGGGTTCCAGGCCTACGAGTACCTGCACGCCTTCAACGAGCTCAATCTCACGCTCGGCAGCGGCATCTACGGCACCACGTTTTTCATGCTCACGGGCTTTCACGGCCTGCACGTGACCATCGGCGCGATCATGCTCCTCGTAATCTGGCTACGCTGCCTGCGCGGGCACTTCACGCCGAACCGGCATTTCGCCTTCGAGGCGGTGGCCTGGTACTGGCATTTCGTCGACGTGGTTTGGCTGGGCCTGTTTATTTTCGTCTACTGGCTGTAGCCAGGGCGAGACGGGGGAGCACGCGCCGCGCCGGGTCACCCCCGGCGCGGTTTTTTTTAGCTCTCTGCCCAGCTGCGGGGATGCCAGCCGGCACGAGACTGGCGTGCCGCTGCTTGGGCTGGCGGCGGTGACGTCGCGGCGGGACACTCGCTGCGCACATCCCTGTGCTGCGCTCGCTCGGGGTACCCCACCAGACACGTTGATCTGTCCAATTACCAGCGCGCTATGGAGCAAGGCCTGCGCTCCGCAACCTGCTCCGCTGGCTCCACACGCCCGCCTTGACGTCACCGCCACCAGCC